>JAJECZ010000025.1 GCA_022821735.1 Alphaproteobacteria bacterium
CCCGTCCACCAGCCGACCACGGCGACGGCCGCGCCCGCGGCCATGGACCCGCCCTCGTCCTTGCCGATCTGCTCGATCCGGAGCGCGTCGACGGCGATGTCCTGGGTGGCGGACGCGACGGCGATGGCGAGCCCGATGGCCACGACGAGGCCAAGGTCGGCGGAGGGCTCGACCGTGCTCCACAGCAGGAGGCAGACCAGAATGACCGCCTGCAGCGCCATGATCCAGGAGCGGCGGTGGCCGAGCCGGTCCGCGATCCAGGGCAGGCGGATGCGGTCGATCAGCGGGGCCCAGAGGAAGTTGAAGGCATAAACGCCGAAGATCAGCCCCGCCCAGCCGATGGCGCTGCGGCTGAGCCCGTCCTCCTTCAGCCAGAGGTTCAGGCTGCTGCCGATCAGCACCCAGGGGAAGCCGCTGACGATGCCCAGCAGCAGGATGCGGGCCATGCGCCGCTCGAAATAGGTCGTCAGCGATTCCCGGAATTGCGGCACTTCGCCCCCCTGCCCGTAGCCCGGCGCCTGAACCGCCCGGGACCCCGGGCGCTCGCTGCGATCCGCATTGTGCGGCGCAGCGGTTTTGCTACAGTCCCGGCGGCAAGGAGGCAAGGCGATGGCTGAGTTCGGACCCGATGCGATACGGGGCATCGTGCCGCCCATGACGACGCCGTTTTCTGCGGCAGGCGGGATCGACGAGGCGGCGTTCCGCGCGGAGGCCCGCTTCCTGCTTGCTGCGGGCGTCCACGGGCTCGCGGTTGCGGGCAGCACGGGCGAGGGCCATGCGCTTTCCACCGACGAGGTCTGCCGTCTGACGGCCATCGCGGTCGAGGAGGCGGACGGGCGCGTGCCGGTGGTCGCAGGCATCATCGTCGATTCGACGCAGCAGGCCATCGATCGCGGGGCGGCGGCTGCCGAAGCCGGCGCTGCGGCGCTGCAGGTGACGCCCGTGCACTACCTCTTCCGGCCCGACGACGCCCACATGAAGGAGCATTTCCGCGAGATGGCGGACGCCGTCGCTGCGCCCATCATCATCTACAATGTCGTGCCCTGGACCTATCTCTCGCCGGAACTCCTGGTCGAGATCATGGCGGACATACCGGGCGTGGTCGGCGTCAAGCAGAGCGCGGGCGACCTCAAGCTGTTCGCCGACCTGATGGCGACCGCGCCCGAGGGCTCCCGCATCATGAGCGCGGTCGATGCGCTGATGTATCCCTCCTTCACGCTCGGTGCGCACGGCGCCGTCGCGGCGATCCTGACGGCCGCGCCCCGGGCATGCGTGAACCTCTGGGATGCGGTGGCGGAAGGCGACCATCCGTCTGCGCTGGACCTCCACCTGCGGCTGCTTGTTCTCTGGAACGCGATGATCGACGACAACCTGCCGGCGGCGGTCAAAGCGGCGCTCGACTTCCAGGGCCTTGCGGGCGGCCTGCCGCGCCGGCCGATGCCGGCCGCGTCCAACAGCCAGCGCAGCGCCATCGCCGCGGCGCTGAAGGAGCTGCCGCAATGAGCGCCCCGGCACAGCCCGGCGACATCATGCCGGCCTGGCCGGAGGGCGGCGTCTCCCGCGTGCCCTACCGGCTGTTCTCGGACCGCGACGTCTATGCGCTGGAGCAGGAGCGGCTCTTCCGGGGGCCGGTCTGGAACTATCTCTGCCTGGAGCTGGAGGTGGCGGAGCCCGGCGACTTCCGCACCGCCTTCATCGGCGAGACGCCCATCGTCGTCGCGCGGGACGAGACGGGCGAGCTGCACGGCATGGTCAACCGCTGCGCGCACAAGGGCGCGCTGGTCTGCCTCGCCGAGCGGGGAAACCGCAAGCACTTCTCCTGCATCTACCACTCCTGGACCTACCATCTCGACGGGCGGCTCCGGGGCGTGGCCTTCCGCGGCGGGCTGAAAGGCAAGGGCGGCATGCCGGAGGATTTCGACCCCGCCCGCCACCGCATGCAGCCGATCCGCGTCGAGACATTCTGCGGCCTGGTCTTCGGCACCTTCGAGCCCGACATGCCCCCGGTCGAGGAATGGGTCGGGCCGACCATGGCGCATTTCCTCAAGCGCAATCTCGGTTCGCGCCCGCTGAAGGTGCTCGGTACCCACAGCCAGATCATCCACAACAACTGGAAGCTCTACGCCGAGAACGTCCGCGATTCCTACCATGCCACCCTGCTGCACACCTTCTACACCACCTTCAAGGTGAACCGGCTGGACATGGACGGCGGCATCCTGCTCTCGGAAGGCACGCCCTGGCACCATATCAGCTACGCCAAGCGCGCCACTTTCGAGGAGGCGGCGGAATACACTGAGGCGCAGGTCCATTCGGCCAGCTACGATTCGAAGCTCAACGGCCCGGAGCTTCTGAAGACCGAGGACGAATTCGACGATGGGATTACGCACTCCGTCCAGTCGATCTTCCCGACGCTGGCGGTGCATTTCACCCTGAACTCGCTCTGCGTGCGCAATTTCGTGCCCCGCGGACTGGAGGAGACCGAGCTCGTCTGGACCTATCTCGGCTATGCGGACGACAGCGAGGAGATGACGGCCATGCGCGTGCTGCAGGCGAACCTGACGGGCGCCGCCGGGCTGGTCTCGCTGGAGGACGGCTGCATCAACGAGTTCGTCCAGCGCGGCACCAGGGGCAGCGGCGACGCCGCGGCCGTGCTGGAGATGGGCGGGCGCGGGCTCGAATCCAGCGAAAGCTCGCGCGCCACGGAAGTCTCGATTCGGGGGTTCTGGAGCGGTTATCGCGGACTGATGGGCTACGCATGATCGACGCGGAGACGCGCCGGCGGATCGAGGATTTCCTGCTCGACTGCGCCTGGGCCATCGACGAGGACGAGCTGGAAGCCTGGCCGGGCTTCTTCGCGGAGGACGGGCGCTACCGCATCACCACGCGCGACAATGAGGAGCGCGGCCTGCCGGTCGGCATCATGCTCTGCGAGGGGCGCGGCATGATGGAGGACCGGGTGCTGGCGCTGCGCACCGCCAACATTTTTGAGCCGCACCGCTACCGGCACATCCTCGGCCGCCCGCGCCTGCGCGAGGCCGAAGCCGGGCTGGTCCGGTCCGACAGCAGCTTCATCGTGATGCGCACTATGCAGGACGGCCGCATGGACCTGTTCGCCGCCGGCAACTACCGCGACCTGCTCCGCGTCGAGGACGGCAGGGTGCTGTTCCAGGAGCGCGCCGCGGTGCTCGAATCCCGCCGCGTCGATGTGCTGATCGTCATTCCGATATGACGGGGGAGGGCTTTGCGATGCGGCCTTTGACCGACTCTACGGACATTCAGGACAACGGGCTGAAGCTGAGAGAGCGGGCGGAGGCGGATGGCTACGTCCTCGTCCGGGGCCTGCTGCCGCGCTCGCTGCTGGAGGAGATCGCTGCTGAAATTGCCGGGCCGATGGCCGATGCGGGCTGGATCGAGCCGGGGAAGCCGCTGGCGAGTGCGAAGCCCGATCTCTCCAAATTCTGCGTGGAGCCGCAGCCGCCTTTCATGGAGGTCTTCTACAGGCAGCTGTCGCTGCGCTCGCTGCATGCGCTCAAGCTGCACGACAACCTGATGGGCTTCTTCGACAGGCTGTTC
>JAJECZ010000470.1 GCA_022821735.1 Alphaproteobacteria bacterium
GTTACCGGCGGCCTGGGCGGTATTGGCTGCGCCCTCGCCGAATGGCTGGCCGAACGCGACGCCGGCGCAGTCGTGCTGAATGGCCGCCGGGCGCCGGACCCGGCAGCCGAAACGGCAATCGACGCCCTGCGCGAGCGCGGATTCAGGGTCGAGGTAGCGCTCGCCGACGTGACCGACGCCGCGCAGGTGGACGCGATGCTGGCAGGCATGGACAAGACCCTGCCGCCGCTCGGCGGCGTGATCCACAGCGTGGGCGTGCTGTCGGACGCCGCGCTGGCAAATCAGAGCTGGGGGAATTTCGAGACGGTCCTGTGGCCGAAGATGCTTGGCGCATGGCACCTGCATCGGGCCACTGTCGACCGCGACCTTGATCTCTTCGTGCTGTTCTCGAGCGTCGCCGGCGTTCTGGGCAATCCCGGTCAGGCCAACCATGCCGCGGCGAACGCGTTCCTGGACCAGTTGGCCGGACATCGGCGCGCGCTGGGGCTTCCGGGACAGGTCGTCTCCTGGGGCGCGTGGTCGGAACTGGGCGAGGCGGAGGAACAGCGGGAGCGGATTGCAAGGCGGCGCGAGACGTCGGGAACCGGCTGGTTCAGCCCGGAACAGGGCTTCAAGGCGTTCGACCGCCTGCTGCGGCAGGATGTGGCGAGCGCGGTGGTAGCGGCGGTGGACTGGCCGGTATTCGGCGCATCCCTCGAAGGCCGCCCGTCCCTGTTCGAGGAACTGCTTACCGTCGAGGTGGACGAAGACGATGATTCGGCCTCGTCGGATGATCTACTGGCTCAGCTCGCTGCGATACCGGCGGCGGGACGCGAGGACCTGCTGGTGTCCTTCCTGCAGCGCGAAGTCCAGGCAGTGCTGAGGCTGCCCTCGACGCCGGGGGCCACGGTCGGGTTCTTTGACCTGGGAATGGACTCCCTGATGGCGGTCGAGTTGCGGAATCGCCTCAATCGCGCCTTCTCGGATAGTTATGTGGCACCGAATACCCTAGTGTTCGACTACCCGACCATCGCCGATCTCGCCCGTCATCTGGTGGACGCGCTCGGCGAGCCGGCCGCGGCCCCCGAGGCGGTGTCCGACCCGGTCCCGCAACCGCCGGCGGCGCGAAGCGGGGAGGGTGGAATCGCGATTGTCGGCATGGCATGCTGGTTTCCCGGCGCGCCGGACATTGCCACCTACTGGCGCCATCTCGAGACCGGATACGATGCGGTAACCAACGGGCGGCAGGATAACGGCGCCTGGGCGGGGGTCGCGGGCGATCCCGAGACTGACAACGGCATTTGGGGACGCGGCGGATTCGTTGACGAAATCGACCGCTTCGACGCGCGCTTCTTCGGCATGACGCCGATCGGCGCCCGCATGATGGACCCGCAGCAGCGGCTTCTGCTGGAGACAAGCTGGCGGGCGCTTGAGGATGCGGGGATCGATCCCGAGAGCCTGAAGGGCAGCCGCACCGGAGTGTATGCAGGCCTCGCGACCAGCGAATACCGCGATCTGATGATGACGGCGGGCGGCGAAGGCCTGAACTATCTCGGCACGGCAAGCAGCATGGCGGTCGGCGGCGTCGCATTCAAACTGGGACTCACCGGGCCGGCGATACCGGTGATGCTCAACTGCGCGGCGTCGCTGGTCACGGTGCAGCAGGCGGTCGCGGCCTTGCGGGACGGAGAGGTGGACCTCGCCCTCGTCGGCGGCGTCAATGCGATTCTTTCTCCCGGGCTGACCAGGGAGATGGCGGAGCTGGGAATGCTGTCCCGGCAAGGTCTCTGCAAGACGTTCGATGCTGCAGCGGACGGCTTCGTGAGAAGCGAGGGCTGCGGGATGGTGGTCCTCAAGCGCCTGGACGAGGCAGAGGCCGCCGGCGACCGCATATGGGCGGTAATTCGGGGGGCGGCGGTCAACCAGAACGGGGTGAGCGCGGGCCCGACGGTGCCGAACGGCCCTGCACAGGAGCGGGTGATAGATGAGGCGCTGTCGCAGGCAGGCGTTCTCCCCTCGGACGTGGACTATCTGGAAGCGCACGGGGCGGGATCGACGCTGGGCGACCCGATCGAGGTGCAGGCCGCGGCAGCGGTTTACGGCAGGGCGCGCGACCGGGATCGCCCTCTGCTGATCGGCTCGGTCAAGACCAATATAGGGCACCTCGAATCGGCAGCGGGGATCGCCTCGCTGATCAAGGTTGTCCTCGCCATGCGCCATGGCCTGATCCCGAAGCATCTGCATTTTCGGGACCCGAACCCACACCTGGACTGGGACCGCCTGCCGGTGAAGGTGGTGTCCGAGGCAACAGACTGGCCGCGCACGCCGGACCGGCCGCCGGTGGCCGGGGTCAGCGCGTTCGGAATATCGGGGACGAACGCGCATGTCGTCGTCGAGGGCTACGGCGGCCCGGATAACGTCTCTCCCCGTCCCGACGGCGGCCCACAGCCGGTCGCGGTGCCGCGGTTGGAAGCCGCTGCGGGGCCGCTACAGGCAGACGGCGGGTTTGCCGCACGCGGAAGACGGCTTCTGCCGCTGTCCGGCAAGTCCGGCGCATCGCTTCGGAAGGCGGCGGAGCGGTATCTCGCATGGCTCGATGAACGCGAACCGGTGCTTGCCGCTGATGGCATGGCGTCCGATCCGGTGCTCTCCGACATGGCGTGGACCGCAGGCACGGGACGGAGTCACTTCGACCACCGTGCGGCCGTGGTGTTCGCGGACTGCGGATCGCTGCGCAAGGGTTTGCAAGCGCTCGCGGAGGCGAACGAGGCATTTGAGCCGGTGACACCGGCGAAGGTCGCTTTCGCCTATGCCGGCCACGGGAACGGATGGGTCGGGATGGGCGAAGCGCTGTATGAAAGCGAGCCGGTAGTGCGGGCGGTTCTCGACCGTTGCGAGGAGGCGTTTCGCGAAGCGCGGGGCGCTTCACTGCTGGATACGATGTTCGGCCGGTCGGGTTCGAAAGGAGAACTGGCCGATCCGCAGTGGGAACGCCCGGCGACCTATGCGCTCGAATGTGCGCTCACGGCGCTCTGGTCGAGTGTCGGCGTGGTGCCGGGCGTAGTGGTAGGACGCGGGATCGGGACACTCGCGGCAGCGCAGGCCGCCGGCCTGTTCGGGCTGGAGGACGGCTTGCGTCTGGCCGCCGCCCTGGATGATCCCGGAGCGGTACTGGAAGGCATTGCGATCGGTTCGCCGTCGCTGATGCTGCTGGACAACGCGTCGGGCCGTGTTGTCGGACCCGACAAAGTCCATGACGGG
>JAJECZ010000299.1 GCA_022821735.1 Alphaproteobacteria bacterium
AAGCCTGCCGCATCGAAATCACCCCGCAAGGAGATCGCCGCTCCCATCATCAACCTCCAATCCAACACGGCCACCTTGAATCAGAAATCCGACCGGAAGGGAATCCCCCTCATGAGTCAGAAACCGACGCCGCTGGTATTAGCCGTGAAGCAACCGCCCCTGGGCGGACAGGGCAGGTGTGCGCGCGGATTCCGGCCGGGCGGCAGAATTTCCGACCGATTCAGTTACAAGAAGGGGATTATGGACGCTGCTTGGCAAGCGGGCCCGCGAGGCCCGGCGTCCTCTCGGTCCGCCGCGCGAAGCGGAGCCCTCCTCTGTCACCCCGGCCGGAGCGAAGCGCAGGGCCGGGGCGACGATTTCCGGCTCTATCCGGCCTCCGCGAGGAAGCCGCGCACGAGGCCGAGGAAATGCTCCAGCCGGTCGTGATGCACCCAGTGGCCGGCGCCGGAGACATCGACGAAGCGGGCATTCCGGAAATGGGCGGCGCGGCCGTCCTCCTCCGGGTCGCCGACCCAGCTTTCCAGGCCGCGCACCAGCAGGGTCGGGCAGGTGATCCGCGACCAGAGCCGGAAGCTCTCCTCCGGATAGATGCCGACCGGGCGGTCGGCGCGGCTGTAATTGTCGAACTTCCAGCTGTAGGTGCCGTCCTCGTTCTGGTTGGCGCCGTGGACGGTGAGATGGCGGGCCTGGGCTTCCGTCAGGCGGGGATTGGCCTCCTGCATCCGCCTGTAGGCGTCTTCCAGCGAGTCGTAGCGGCGCGGCAGCCGGCCGGAAAGGCCGCGCTGGGTGTCGATCCACTCGCGGAGCCGGTCGTCGATGGGCCGGGCCCTGCGCGCCTCGATCTGCGCGGGCGAGGCCCCGAGCCCTTCGATGGCGACCAGCGCCTTCACCGTCTCCGGATAGACGCCGGCATAGTGGAGCGCGATGGAGCCGCCGAGCGAGTGGCCGATGACCGTGACCGGGGCGAGCCGCTTCTGGTGGACGAGCTGCGCGATGTCATAGACATAGTCCGCCATCGCATAGGCGCCGCCGACGAACCAGGCGCTGTCGCCGTGGCCGCGGAGGTCCGGGGCGACGATGCGGTAGTCCTCCCGAAGCGCCTCCGCCACCCAGTCCCAGTTGCGGCAATGGTCCCGCCCGCCATGGATCAGCAGCAGCGGCGGCGCGTCCGGATTGCCCCAGTCGACATAGTGCAGGCGCAGGCGCTGCGAGAAATAGGAATGGCTCTCAGGACCCTGCATGGGCGGCCTCCCCGGAAACGTGGCGGACGGACGGCGGTGCTTCCCCTCCGGAACGCGGCCGTGCGACTATATGCGGACCCGCAAGACCGAGGAATGCGCGCCCATGCTGACCGTTTATGGCCTGAAGAGCTGCGATGCCTGCCGCAAGGCGCGGAAGGCGCTGGCCGGCCGCGAGCACCGCTTCCACGACCTGCGTGAGGACGGGCTGGACGGCGCGATGCTGGACCGCTGGATCGGCGCGGTCGGCTGGGAAGCGCTGCTCAACCGGCGCAGCACGACCTGGCGGGCGCTCGACGAGGCCGAGAAGACAGGGCTCGACGCCGGCCGGGCGCGAAGCCTGATGCTCGCGCATCCGACCCTGGTGAAGCGCCCGGTGATCGACGACGGCGGGAGGGTGACGGTCGGCCTCTGACCTATTCCCTGCTGCCGAACAGGCTCAGCAGCAGCAGAAACATGTTGATGAAGCTCAGATAGAGCATCAGCGCGTCCATCACCGACTTCTTGGCCATCACGGCAGCGTCGTAGCCGTGATAGTACTCGCTCTTGATGCGCTGGGTGTCGTAGGCGGTGAAGCCGGCGAACACCAGTACGCCGATCACCGACACGGCGAAGTGGAGCGCGCTCGAGGCGAGGAAGAGGTTGACCAGCGAGGCGATGATGACGCCGATCAGCCCCATCACCAGGAAGGAGCGCATGCCGGAGAGGTCGCGTTTCGTCGTGTAGCCGTAGAGGCTGAGGCCGGCGAAGGCGGCCGCGGTGATGAAGAACACGCGCGCGATGCTGGTGCCGGTATATTGCAGGAAGATCGAACTGATGCTCGCGCCCATGAGCGCGCAGAACACCCAGAAAAGCCCCTGCGTCGCGGGCGTGCTCAGGCGGTGGACGCCGAAGCTCAGCACGAGGATGAAGGCGAGCGGCGAGAGCATCAGCACCCATTTGAGCGGCGAGAGGTAGATCGCCTGCCCGAAGGCGGTGAGGCCTACGGGCCCGCTCGGCCCCTGCACCACCGCCATGGTGAACACCAGATAGGCGACGATGCCCGTGAGCAGCACGCCCGAGGCCATGTAGTTGTAGATGCCGAGCATGTGCTTCCGCAGGCCGGCATCAAGCTCCGCCGTGCGGGTCGTGCTGCGGCCGGCGGCGCGCGCCGTCGTCCTCAGATTGTCGAAGGCCATTTGCGGTCTCCGTTAGCGTTGTCGGTACCAGCCGCCAATATCGGCGCTGCGCCCGCCCGGTTCAAGCCCCGGCGGCAAGCCGTCAGCTGCCCTCACACATGAAAGCTCTCGCCGCAGCCGCAGGTGCCCTTGGCGTTGGGGTTTTCGAAAGTGAAGCCGGATTCGAAGATGCCTTCGCGGTAGTCCATCACCGAGCCGATGAGGAACATGACCGCGGTCGGGTCGATCAGCACGGTCACGCCGTTCGACTCGATGGCTTCCTCGTATGGCTTGCGCTCCTTCGCGTATTCGACGGAGTAGGAGAGGCCCGAGCAGCCGCGCGTGCGCACGCCGACGCGCAGGCCGACCGCCGGCTCTTCGGAGAGCGACATGAGGTGGCGCACCCGCTCGGCGGCGGCGTCCGTCATCCGGATCATAGGCTCTGGCATGTCCGCCTCCTTGTCCTCACCACATGTCAAGCGCGAGGCGGGCTTCCTCGCTCATGCGCTCCATCGTCCATGCCGGCTCCCACACCAGCCGGACCTCGACCTCGCCGACGCCCTGCACGCCCGCCACGGCGTCGGCCACCATGCCCGGCATCTCGCCGGCGACCGGGCAGCCGGGCGCGGTCAGGCTCATCTCGACGCGCACCGAGCCGTCCTCGGCCTGCTCCAGATCGTAAATGAGGCCGAGTTCGTAAATGTCCACCGGAATCTCGGGATCGTACACGGTCTTGAGCGCCGCAATCAGGTTCCCGTGCGGCGCAATCGGCGAGCCCGGCTCCAGCGGCGTCCCCGCCTCGGCGCGGAACTCCTGCAGCGGCTCGCCGCCCATCCACTGCTCGAAGGGCATCGTCCCTTCCATCGTTCTCCGTCCCGTCCCCGCCTATTCCGTTGTCGCCGTCGCCTTGCCGTCGAGCGCGGCCGCGAAAGTATGCCACGGCAAGGTCGCGCATTTTACCCGCATCGGGAACTGACGCACACCCGCCATGACCTGAAGCCTGTCCAGGTCCTCCTCGAACTCCGCCGGCACGTCCAGCGGGTCGAACGCCTCGTCCGTGCAGACGGCGTGGAACAGGTCGAACAGCCGGCGCGCGTCGGCCTCGCTGCGCCCCTTCAGCAGCTCGGTCATCATCGAGGCGGACGCGGTCGTGATTGCGCAGCCGCGGCCCTGGAAGGCCACGTCGCCGACCTCGCCCTCCCCGTTCAGCTTGACGAAGACATGCACCCGGTCCCCGCAGAGCGGATTGTCGCCCTTCGCCTCGCCGTCGGCGTCCTCGATGCGGCGGAAATTGCGCGGGTTGCGGCCGTGGTCGAGGATCACCTCCTGGTAAAGCTCGCGCAGCTCGTTCATCGCCCGAAGATCTCCGCGACCTCGTCCAGCGCCTCGACCAGCCGGTCCACCTCGCTCTTCATGTTGTAGAGCCCGAAGGAGGCCCTGGCCGTCGCGCCGACATCGAAGCGCTCCATCACCGGGAAGGCGCAGTGATGGCCGGCGCGCACCGCCACGCCCGCCCGGTCGATGATGGTGCCGATATCGTGGGGATGCGCCTGATCCATGGTGAAGGAGACAATGGCGCCCCGCTCGCGCGCATGGCCGACGATGCGCACGCCCGGCACGGCGGCAAGGCGCTCGCGGGCATATTCGGCGACATCCGTTTCGTGCGCCAGGATCGCGTCGCGCCCGACGGCCTCGATATAGTCGAGCGCCGCGCCCAGCCCCACCGCCTCGACGATGGCGGGCGTGCCGGCCTCGAATTTGTGCGGCGCTGCCTTGAAGGTGCTCTTCTCGAAGGTGACATGCGCGATCATCTCGCCGCCGCCCTGGTAAGGCGGCATGGTGTCGAGCAGCGCCTTCCGGCCCCAGAGCGCGCCGATGCCGGTCGGCCCATAGGTCTTGTGCCCGGAGAAGCAGTAGAAATCGACATCGAGCTCCTGCACGTCGACGGCCATGTGCGGCGCGGCCTGGCAGCCGTCCACCATGAACAGCGCGCCCTTCTCATGCGCCATCCGCGCCATCTCCCTTATCGGCAGCACGGTGCCGATGGAGTTGGAGACATGGGTGACCGAGACGAGTTTCGTCCGGCCGTCGCCCAGCAGCGCGGCATAGGCGTCGAGATCGACCTCGCCCGCATCGTCCACGGGAATGACCGCGAGCTCGGCCCCCGTCTCGTCGCGCAGAAATTGCCAGGGCACGATGTTGGAATGGTGCTCCAGGGTCGAAATGACGATCCGGTCGCCCGGCCCGACATTCGCCCGGCCCCAGGTCGCGGCGACGAGGTTGAGGGCCTCCGTGGCGCCCCGCGTCCAGACGATCTCGTCGGCTTCCGGAGCATTGATGAAGCGCGCCACCGTCTCCCGCGCCGCCTCGAACTGGTCCGTGCAGGCCTGGGAGAGAAAATGCACGCCGCGATGGACGTTGGAGTAGGTCTCCTCCATCACCTCGGTCATGGCGCGGATGACCTGGCGCGGCTTCTGGGCGCTCGCGCCCGTATCCAGATAGACCAGCGGCTTGCCGAACACCTCGCGCGCGAGGATCGGGAAGTCCCGGCGGATCGCCAGCACATCGTAATTCGGCCTGAGAGTCGGGGTGCTGTCCGGGCTCATGCGCCGGCCTCCAGAAATCCGTCTATTCGTTCTTCGACCGCCGTGCGCAGCGCACCTTCGGGCGTGTCTTCCAGTATTTCCGACAGGAAGGCGCGCACCAGCAGCCCGCGGGCGGTGTCGGCGGGAATGCCGCGCGAGCGCAGATAGAACAGGGCATCGCCGTCGATATCGCCGGCCGTGGCGCCGTGGCTGCACTGCACGTCGTCGGCATAGATTTCCAGCACCGGCTTGGCGTCGATCTCGGCCCGGCCCGAAAGCAGCAGCGCACGGTTGAGCTGGTGGCCGTCCGTCTTCTGCGCGCCCTCGGCGACGACGATATGGCCCTGGAAGACGCCGCGCGCCTGTCCGCCGATCGCGCCCTTGTA
>JAJECZ010000526.1 GCA_022821735.1 Alphaproteobacteria bacterium
CGCCCGTCCGCGTCCAGCACGTTCATGTTGAGGCCGAAGCGGATTTCCAGTTCCGAGTGGCGGAACGCCTGCTCCATCATGGCGTCGGGATCGACGGTGCGGTTGCGCGGCACCAGCAGGATGCGCACGTCTTCGGCGGACTCGTCGATGACCTGCTCGACCGCGGACAGCTTGCGCGAGTCGATGGCGGCGTCGAGCTTCTCGAGCAGGCGCGCCTTCTGGACCTGGTAGGGGATTTCGGTCACGACCGCGCGCCAGAGGCCGCGTTCGAGCCTTTCGACCTCCCAGCGCGCCCTCACGCGCAGACTGCCCCGCCCGGTGCGGTACGCTTCCGCGACCGCGGCCGGGTCTTCGGCAAGGCAGCCGCCGGTGGGGAAGTCGGGCCCCGGCACATGCGCCGCGATCTTCTCATCCTTCGCGGTCGGCCAGCGGATCAGGTGCAGCAGGGCGGCGGCGAGTTCGCCCGCATTGTGCGGCGGGATGTTGGTCGCCATGCCGACCGCGATGCCCTGCGCCCCGTTGGCCAGCAGGTTGGGGAAGGCCGCCGGCAGCACTGCCGGCTCGCGGCCCTCCCCGTCATAGGTCTCGCGGAAATCGACCGCGTTCTCGTCGATGCCCTCCAGCAGCGCCTCGGCCACCGCCGTCAGCCGCGCCTCGGTGTAGCGCATGGCGGCGGCGTTGTCGCCGTCGATATTGCCGAAATTGCCGTGGCCCTCGACCAGCGGGTAGCGGACGGCGAACTCCTGCGCGAGGCGCACCATCGCGTCATAGATCGCCGCATCGCCGTGGGGATGGTATTTGCCCATGACATCGCCGACGACGCGGGCGCATTTCTTGAAGCCGGCGGCGGGGTCGAGCCCCAGTTCGCGCATGGCGTGGACGAGGCGGCGGTGGACCGGCTTCAGCCCGTCGCGCACATCCGGGAGCGAGCGCGCGGTAATCGTCGAGAGCGCATAGGCGAGATACCGCTCGCCCAGCGCCGTGCTGAAGGGGACGGGCTCAACGATTCCGGCGATCTCGTCGGACACGGCGCGCTGCGGATGCTCCGAATCGGGATTCGATTCAGCATAGGCTGCCTCAGCCCGCGAAACAATCCGCGAGGCGCAGGCGTGCGGCGGGCAGCGGGCGGTCCGCCGGCCCGGCGATATGGCGGGCGAGGAAATGGCCGGTGAGCGCGAGGCCGTCGCGGATATCGTCCGGCGTGAAGTCGGGGGCGCCGCAGAGGAACCCCGGCAGGGCGAGCAGGCGGTCCCGCCAGTCCGCGCCGGCCTCGCGCGTGACGGCCCGGCCGGACCGCGGCGAGACCCAGGCAAGCCCCGTGCGGCGGCCGGTAACCGCGCAGCGCGCCAGGTCGAGGCCGAACCCGAGTTCGGCCAGCAGCGCGACCTCGTAGCCGACATAGGCCGCCTGCCAGGCATCGCCCGCCAATGTCTCCAGAAAGGCCACGAGTCCCGAAAACGCCGCGGGATGCGGTTCGCGTTCCGGCAGGCCCATCTCCGCGACGGCGCAGGCGCTCTGCAGCCCCGCCAGACGGAGCGGGTCGTCCAGCCAGAGCGCGGCATGGGCCGTTTCGACCTCGCACGAAAAGGTGCCGAGCTGGTCCGCCAGCCTTGCCCGCCAGCGCACCGTGGCCAGCGTGCCGGGCTGGAGCGCCTCCGCCTGCCGGCGCGCGCCCTGCACCAGACCGGCATGGCGTCCATGCGCCTCGGTCAGCGCCTGCGCAACGGCCTTGCCTTCCCCGAACGGACGGGCGGAAAGCATGACGGCGCGGTCGGTCCAGTCGATCATCGGACCGTGTCATACCACCGTTCGCGGCCCGGAGCCGATAGCCCGAGACCTGGCTCCGACAGAGGCGATAAGGCGCGGCCGCCGTGTCGCTACATTGCGAAGTCGTCGCGGGTGAAGAGCGGGGCGAGGCGGATGCCTTCGCGGGCGAGATTGGCTTCCGCGCCCTCCAGTCGGTCCACCACGGTGTAGAGCGTCTCCACCCGGCAGCCGGCGGCGCGCGCGGCCTCGACGGCGATCATCGCCGAGCCGCCGGTGGTCGTCACATCCTCGAACAGCAGCACCTCGCCGCCGTCCGGCAGGTAGCCCTCGACGCGCCGTTCGGTGCCGTGGTCCTTGGTTTCCTTGCGCACGAAGAAGGCCCGGCGCGGGCGCGGCGTCGCCCGGCTGAAGGCGCAGACCGCCGCCACGATGGGCACCGCCCCCATGGCGATGCCGCCGACATGGTCCGCCGGTTCGTCGCGTATCCGCTCCAGAAAGGCTTCGGCGATGAGCGTCAGGCCCTCCGGGTCCAGCATCACTTGCTTCATGTCGAAGAAATATCCGGTGCCTGCCCCGGAGGCGAGCGTGAACTGCCCGGTGGAGAGCGCCCGTTCGGCGATCAGGTCGCGGAGTCGTTCGCGCATGGGGCCTCCTCGCGTTCCAGAATGGCGGCGTAGAACCCGTCCGAGCCGTCGCGGGCGGGCGAAATGCGGAGGTCGTCCGCGGCGCGCGCAAAGTCCGGCGCCGCGTCCAGGAAGCGGCCGACGCGCGCCTCGTTCTCGTCGCGGAGCAGCGAGCAGGTGGCATAGACCAGCCGCCCGCCGGGCTTCACCAGCCGCGCGGCGCTCTCCAGTATCCGGTCCTGGAGCGCCACCAGCTCGGCGAGGCCGGGGCCGTCGCGGGTCCAGCGCGCGTCCGGGTTGCGCCGCCAGGAACCGGTGCCGGTGCAGGGCGCATCCACCAGCACGCGGTCGAACTTGCCGCGTTGGCGCCGGACCCAGCGGTCGCGCTCGCTCTCCAGCAGGCGGCGCTCGATATTGTGTGCGCCCGCGCGGCGCATCCGCTCGCCGAGGCGCGCAAGGCGCTTGTCATGCACGTCCGTGGCGACGACGCGCCCCTTACCGGCCATGTCGGCAGCGAGCGCGAGCGCCTTGCCGCCCGCGCCGGCGCAGAAATCGACCACCTGCATCCCCGATCCCGCTGCGACCGCGTGGGCAATGCGCTGCGAGCCCGCGTCCTGTACTTCGATCAGGCCCTCGCGGAAGGCGCGCGTGCGGCCGAGCGCCGGGCGGCCCTCGCAGCGCAGCGCCCAGGGGGCGTCTTCCAGCGGCTCGGTGCGGATGCCCTCGCGGAACAACAGGCGCCTTGCGTCGCGGCGCGTCGTCTTGAGCGCATTGACGCGGAGGTCCACCGGGGCGGGCTCGGCGAGCGCCTTCATTTCCTCGGCGAAGGCCTCGCCCAGGCTCTCCCTGAGCCCGCTTTCGGCCCAGGCGGGGCACTCGGCGCGCACGGAGGCCGGCATTTCCGGCGGCTCCAGGGGCTCCCCGACAAGAGCCATGAACAGGTCCAGTTCCTCCGGGTCGAGCGGAGCGGGTGCGTATCTGCCCCGCCCGAAGACGGCCCCCGGCTCCTGCAGCCGGTCCACCAGCAGGAGGCGGGCAAGCATGCGCGAGCGCGCCGTCGCCGCCGCGCCCCGGCGGGCCAGATGCCAGTCCAGCCGGGCGCGGCGGCGCAGCACACCGAACACCCGCTCCGCCACCGCCTTGCGGTCACTCGCGCCGATATGGCGCCGGGCGCGGAAGAAGCCGCCCAACACGGCATCGGCCGGGCGGCCGGTCTCCTCGATCGACTCCAGAGCTTCGATGGCCGCGCCGATGCGCGCCGCCGGCGTCACGGCCTCGATTTCCGCAGATAGACATAGAGTGCGCCATCGCCGCCATCGCGGGGCTGCGCCGGGGCCGTGTCCAGCACGCGCGCGGCATTGGGCGGACGCGCAAGCCAGAGCGGCGCCTCGCGGCGGATGACGCCGGCCGCCATGCCGTCCTCTGCCCTGCGGCCCTTGCCGGTGACGACCAGCACAAGCCGCCGCCCGGATGCCTGGCTCTCGGCGATGAAGCGGGTGAGTCGGCGATGGGCCTCCTCGCGCGTGAAGCCGTGCAGGTCGATCCGGGCTTCGATCCGCAGCGAACCCCGGCGAATGCGCCGGGCGGTGCGCTTGTCGATGCCGCCGCCGGTAGGGGCAGAGCGGGACCCGGGCGCGGCTCCGCCCGGCGAAAGAGGCGGCGGCTCCTCCGGCTCCGGCTTCGCCGCCGTTTCGCGCGGCGGCGACGCGAGCGGCGCCTGCCGGCCGGGCAGCGGCCGGACGGTCCGGGTCAATCGGCGCCAGACCTCGAAATCGTCGGGTCCGGCGCTAGCAGTCATCGGAGCCTTCCGCCGGGCCGTCATCGACGCCTTCCTCCCGCTCGTCATCGACCAGCACGATATGGAGCCGCCGCGGCCCATGCGCGCCCAGGCGAAGTTCCTGGCCGATATCGGCGCTGCGCGACGGCCCGGTAATCAGGTTGACCGCGCGGGGCGTCCCGCCGGCCGCGCGCATCCGCGCCCAGAGGTCCTCATAGGCGCCCACAAGGTCGCGCGTGCTCACCAGCGCGATATGCGCTTCCGGCAGGAAGTTGAGCGTGACGGGGCGCTCCGGCCCGGAAAGCATGGTGAGCGTGCCGGTTTCGGCGACACCCGCGAAACAGGGCGTCAGCGACACGCGGTCCTCGGGCTCCGCCCGGCGGCGCTCCAGGGTCAGGAGCGGGCGACTGCTCCATGGAAAGCGGTCGAGCGACGGGTCGGGCGAGGCGGCAAGGCGCGCGGGCAGGTTTTCGGCGACGAGCCACTCGGCGATCGCGGCCGGCACGTTCTCCGGCAGGACGGGCTCGGAAACCGTGCTGCCGGCCGCCCGCGCCTCGGCGGTGAAGCGCGCGACCGGGTCGTCGTCCGCGCGCGCCGGGCGCGGCCCCCTGGGGCGGGCGGCGAGCCGTTCGGGCGCGTCCCCCCGGTCGCCGCCGGTAGCTGCCCTGATCCGGGCCAGGATGACGTCGCGCCCGCTCATGGCGCTCCGCGTCCCAGATGGCGGGTGGCGAAGCGCGTCCAGTCGCCCTCGGGCGATGCGACGAGCGTGTCATCCTGCTGCGGCAGGCGGAGCGTCAGCCCGCCTTTGTCCCAGAGCCGCTGCCAGCCCTCGGGATTGGCGAGCGCATAGGCAAGCGCCCGCCGGCGCAGCCTCAGCATGAGCACATACTGGAGGCCGGTCGCCATCAGGATGAGCGCGGTGCCGGCGACGGCCAGCGCCCAGACCCAGCCGCCGAAATAGAGCGCGGCGAACACCGCGCCCATCGCCACGAAGAAGGGAGCCGAGTTCTCGGCCCGGTTGAAGACCGGGGAATCCGGCTCGTTTAGCCGGCGGAGGTCGATGCCGACCTCGACGGCCTGCGCGCTTTCCGCCGCCACGATGCGTTCATGAAGGGCCGCCCGCGACGCCACGGCCTCAGCGCCTCCGCCCCGCCCGCCAGAGGCTCATGAAGCTGCGCCCCTCGGAGGCGGGGAAGTCGCGTGTACCTGTCCATCCGCCGGCAAGCGGCAGCCGCTTCCAGGGACGGCCTCTGCCCAGCACCCGGGCCGCGACGGCTGCAAAAGGCCGGTAGAGCGCCGGGCGTGCGGCGAAGAAGGCCCATATGCCCAGTCCGTAGCGGAATTTGGCCGGGCTGAGGCGGCGGGAGAATTCGCGCTCGCGCCAGTGCCGCATCATGCGCGGCAGGGGGATGCGGACCGGGCACACCTCTTCGCACTTGCCGCAGAAGGTAGAGGCGTTGGGCAGGTGCCCCGCTTCCTCGACGCCGCGCAGGCCCGGCGTCAGCACCGCGCCCATCGGCCCCGGATAGACCCAGCCGTAGGCATGGCCGCCGATCTGCTTGTAGACCGGGCAGGCGTTCATGCAGGCCGCGCAGCGTATGCAGCGCAGCATGTCCTGGAATTCGCTGCCCAGCATGTCCGCGCGCCCATTGTCGAGCAGCACGACATGGTATTCCTCCGGCCCGTCCAGGTCCTCCGCCCGGCGGGGCCCGGTGGAGAGCGTCGTATAGACGGTGAGTTCCTGCCCCGTGGCCGAGCGCGGCAGCACGCGCATGAATACCGAGAGGTCCTCCAGGGTCGGGATCACCTTCTCGATGCCGGCGATGACGATATGGGCGCGCGGCAGGGTCTGCGAGAGGTCGCC
>JAJECZ010000286.1 GCA_022821735.1 Alphaproteobacteria bacterium
AACAGGTCGCCCGCCGCGCCCGCCGCTCCGACCAGCAAGCCCGCGGCGAAGCCGCTGCCGGCGGCTGCAGGCGCAACGAATACGGCGCTTGCCGCGCCGCCAGCCAAACCCGCCGCGGCGACTCCTCCCGCAAAACCGCTCCAGGTCTTTGCGGGGCTCCAGACAGGCGCCAGCCTCGGGCCGCCGAACCGGCGCCCCGTCCACCAGGCCGCAATATCCCCCGCCCAGACAACGGCGAACAGCCAGACCGCCAATTCCAGCCCTCCGAACTCCGGGCGCCTGAGCGCGATGAGGCACATCGCCGGCAGCGCGATATACAGAACCCCGGCGGCCAGCGCTCTTCGCCTGAGGAGCAGACCGGCGGCAAGGGCTGCGCCCAGGGCGACCGCGCCCTGCACGACTGCCGAAGCGGAAAACAGGGCCGGCGCCACGGCTGCCGCCGGTATCGCCGTGAACGCCCTGACCGCTTCCGGTTCCGCCATCGCGGCCCATTCGCGCCCGGCGACCAGCGCGCCGGCGAGTACCAGCGCCTCCCAGAAGGGGGTCCCGGCCCACACCGCCAGAATCGCCACAGGCATCAGGACGAGGGCGGCAATCGAACGCCGGAAGGCGTCGTCAGGCAGCCCGAGCGCCATAACGCCGTTCGCGCCGGCCGAATTCTACGAGCGCCTCTTCCAGGTCCGATTTCGCGAAATCCGGCCAGAGCCGGTCGATAAAGAAAAATTCCGCATAGGCCGCCTGCCAGAGAAGAAAATTGCTGATGCGCATTTCACCGCCGGTGCGGATCATCAGATCAGGGTCCGGAATGCCGGCGGTGTCCAGCTTCCTGGCGAAGACGGCTTCGTCGATTTCTATCGGCGACAGCCTGCCTGCAGCCCCGTCTTCGACCAGGCGCCGGACGGCGCGCACGATCTCGCCGCGGCCGCCATAGCTGAACGCGACCTGCACAAGAATTGCATCGTTGCCGGCGGTCAGCGCTTCGGCATAGGCAATCCGATCGCGGAGGTCGTCCGGCAAGCGGTCCCGTTCGCCGATCATCCGCAGCCGGACGCCGTTGCGGTGCATATCGTCCACTTCCCTGCCGAGGTAGTAACGCAGCAGGCCTAGCAGGTCGTTCACCTCCTCCGGCGAACGGCGCCAGTTCTCCGACGAGAAGCTGTAAAGCGTCAGTATCTCGATGCCGAGTTCGCTCGCCGCGCGAACTGCGCCGCGCGCCGCCTCCGCGCCGCGAGCATGGCCGGCCGCACGTGGCAGCCGGCGCCGGGCGGCCCAGCGCCCGTTGCCGTCCATGATGATCGCAACATGGCGCGGCAGGGATAGCGGCGGCGCTAACGACCGTGTCTCGACCGCCATGGCGGTCACACCTGCATGATTTCGGATTCTTTGGTGGCGACGGCATCGTCGATTTCCTTGACGAACCGGTCCGTCAGCTCCTGCACCTCTTCTGACCAGAGGTGCTGTTCGTCCTGGGAGAGTTCGCCCGCCCTCTCCATCCGCTTGAGCTTGTCCATGCCGTCGCGGCGCACATTGCGGACGGCGACCCGCGCCTGCTCGGCGTAACGTTGCGCGACCCTGGCGAGTTCCGTCCGGCGCTCCTCGCTCAATTCGGGGATCGGCACCCGGATCAACTGACCGTCCGAGGCAGGATTGAGTCCGAGCGCAGACTCTCGAATGGCCTTCTCGACCGCCTTTACATTGCCCCTGTCCCAGACCTGCACCGTCAACATGCGCGGCTCCGGAGCGCTAAGCGTTGCCACCTGGTTAATCGGCATTTCAGAGCCGTAGGCTTCCACCGTCAGCGGTTCGAGAAGCGATGTGCTGGCACGACCCGTTCTCAGGCCTCCAAACTCTCGCTTCAGCGCCTCGATGGCGCCCTTCATGCGGCGTTCCAGATCGTCGATATCCGGATCTTCGGACACGAGAACCTCGCTTTCCTACTGGATGATCGTCGATGCCTCGCGGCCCGTCAACGCGCGAGCGAACGAACCCGCATTATGCAACGAAAAGACGAGAATCGGAATGTGGTTATCCCGCGCCAGTGCCACGGCGGCGGCGTCCATAACTTTGAGGTCGCGCTCCAGGACTTCCTTGTAAGTCAGTGCATCGTAGCGCCTCGCGTCGGGCTCCCGCTCCGGGTCCTCGGAATAGACGCCATCCACCTTCGTCGCCTTGAGAACCGCATCGCAGCCAAGTTCGCTCGCCCGCAATATGGCCGCAGAATCGGTAGTGAAGAACGGGTTGCCAGTGCCGCCTGCCAATACCAGAACGCGGCCGCGGTGGAGATGGCGCTCGGCGCGTTCGCGAATGAACTGTTCGCAGACCGTATGCATCGGGATTGCGCTCTGCACCCGGGCCTCCACGCCGGCGTCCTCCAGCGCGCCACGCAGCGCGAGCGCGTTGATGACCGTGGCGAGCATTCCCATGTTGTCGCCGGCGACGCGGCCTACCCCGATCTTCGAGGAGTTCACGCCCCGGAAGATGTTTCCGCCGCCGACGACGACCGCCACTTCGACGCCGAGCGCGCGTGCCTCGGCGATGTCGCTCGCAATGCGCCGCATCGTGGAGGGCGCGATGCCGAACTCTTCGCCGCCCATCAAGGCCTCGCCGGAAACCTTGAGCAACACGCGGCGGAAGCGGGGTTCCTTCGCCATGAATTCTCCCGTCGGGGACCGCCCGTCAGTCGCCGAGCGTCTGGGCCACCTCTGCGGCGAAGTCCTTTTCCTCTCGTTCGACGCCTTCGCCGAGCGCGAAGCGCACAAAGCCGGTGCAGGACACCGGCGCGCCGATATCGCCCGCCGCTTCCTCCAACACCTTGCCGACCGATTTGTCAGTATCCATGATGAAAGCCTGCTCCGCGAGCACAACTTCCTCGAAATACTTGCGCATGCGCCCTTCGACCATTTTCTCGATGACATGGTCGGGGCGGCCGGACGCCCTTGCCTGGTCTGCCAGAATGGCGCGTTCGCGCTCGACCGCCGACCCGTCCACATCGTCCCGGGCGACCCACCGGGGATTGGCCGAGGTGACATGCATCGCAATCTGCTTGCCCAGCGCGGCCAGCTTTTCCTTGTCGCCGGAGGACTCAAGCCCGACCAGGACGCCGATCTTGCCAAGGCCCGGCGCCGCTGCGCCGTGCACATAGCCGGCGACCACGCCTTCCCGGACCTTGAGTGTGGCGTAGCGGCGAAGGTTCATGTTCTCGCCGATCGTGGCGATCAGGCCGGTGATATACTCCTCGGCGGTCTGGCCTTCGATTTCGCTGCCCTTGAGGATATCGAGGCCGCCTTCGACTGTGAGCCCCAGCGCCGCCAGCTTGGCGACCGCGTCCTGGAACCCTTCGTTGCGCGCGACGAAGTCGGTTTCCGAGTTGAGCTCGACCAGCGCGCCGCGACCGTTGTCCAACGCCATTCCGACCAGCCCTTCCGCGGCCGTGCGGCCCGCCTTCTTCTGGGCCGCGGCCAGTCCCTTCTTGCGCAGCCAGTCCAGAGCCGCCTCGATATCGGCGCCGTTTTCCGTCAACGCCTTCTTGCAGTCCATCATGCCCGCGCCGGTCCGCTCGCGCAGATCCTTGACCAGCGCCGCCGTCACCTGAGCCATCGGTGTTCGCCCTTCTTGCGGTCAGTTTTTCTCGTCTGTATCGGTCGCCCCGGTGTTTTCGCCGGTCTCGACAGCGACCGGAGCTTCCTTCACCGCCGGAATCTCGGCGGCCTCTGCGGCTGCCGGCGCCTCGCTAGCTTCTTCGGCTGCCGGGGTCTCTGCGACCTCCGCAACTGCCGGCGTCTCGCCGGCCTCTTCCACTGCCGGAGCCTCGGCAGCTCCTGCGGCTGCCGGCGTCTCGCTGGCTTCTTCGGCTGCCGGAACCTCGGTGACCTCTGCAGCTGCCGGGACCTCGACAACTTCTGCTGGCATGTCTTCCGGTTCGGAAACCTGTTCCTGAGGCGCGGTGTCGAGCTCGCCGATATCCTGGCCCGACGCCGCCATCTCGCGTTCGATGCCGTCCAGCACGGCGCTCGTGACGAGTTCGCAATAGAGCGAGATCGCGCGTATCGCATCGTCATTGCCGGGCACCGGGAATTCGACGCCTTCAGGATCGGAATTGCTGTCAAGCACGGCGACCACCGGAATACCCAGCTTGCGCGCCTCGGCTACGGCGATGTGTTCCTTGTTGGTGTCGATCACGAAGAGGATATCGGGCAGGCCCGCCATTTCCTTGATGCCGCCCAGCGTCTGCTCCAGCTTGTCGCGCTCCCGCTGGAGTTGCAGGAACTCCTTCTTGGTAAGGCCGACATTGTCCTGCGCCAGCTGTTCCTCGAGATCGCGCAGCCGGTTGATGGAATTGGAGATCGTCTTCCAGTTCGTCAGCATCCCGCCCAGCCAGCGGTGGTTGACGAAATACTGTCCGCACTGGCGGGCGGACTCTGCCACCGTCTCCTGCGCCTGGCGTTTGGTGCCGACGAACAGCACGCGCCCGCCCTCGCCCACGACGTTGGAAACCGCTTCCAGCGCCCGGTAGAGCATCGGGACCGTCTGCTGGAGGTCCATGATGTGGATGCCATTCCGGATCCCGAAGATGAACGGAGCCATCCGGGGGTTCCAGCGTCGGGTGTGATGTCCGAAGTGGACGCCGGCTTCCAGAAGCTGGCGCATGGTGAATGTCGGCACGGCCATCGGCTCGCCTTTCTTGTTCCGGTTTGTCCTGACGCGGGCCGTCGCCTTCCCCGGGGAAGGAACCGGACCGGCCTTGTCGGCCGCAGCCCGCGTGCGAAATCGCGCGCTGTTTACGCGCGCCCGCCCCGGAATGCAAATTGCTCCGGAGCGGGCGCTTCGCTGGCGAAAGCCCGGCTAGACGACCGGGCTGCGATTGCCGTCCACATTGATCGCCGTGCCCGTGATGTAGGACCCGGCGTCGGAGGCGAGAAAGCACGCGATATTGGCGAATTCCTCCGCCTCCCCGAAGCGTCCGAGCGGAACGCCGAGCTTGCCCGCCATGTCCCCCAGCCATGTGTCGAAATCGGCGTCGGCCCCGGCGTCGGCGTGGCGGCGGACCCACTGGCCGGAACGGATAAAGCCGGTCAGCAGCGCGTTGACGAGCACGCCATGGGGAGCGCCTTCGCCCGCGAGCACTTTCGTCAAGGCCATACCCGCCGCCCGCGAGACGGCCGTGGGCGCGCTGCCAGCCTGGGGCGCCTTCGCGCCTACATTCAGCACATTGACGATCCGGCCCCAGCCGCGC
>JAJECZ010000127.1 GCA_022821735.1 Alphaproteobacteria bacterium
TTCGCTCCCAGGGCCACGGTCTCGTAATTGGCATGCACATAGTGGACGGCGGCGTCGCCGAGCACGGCCACGGCCCGGCCCGCCTCCCGGGCCACAAAGCCCAGGCGCTCGGCATGCAGCCACATCGAGAGCCCCGTGACCGCAACCCCCATGACAACCATCGCGAGGATGAATTCCAGCATCGCCGCCCCGCGCCGGGCGCGGACGACGAGGCGGCGCCGGAAGCGCCGGAAGGTCGGATCAGAAATTGACACAGCCACGGCACCGTCCGGAAACCGTCAGGGTCCCGACCGCCTTGTTTTCCGACACGATGCCGTCGCTCACCGTCAGGGTTTCGCCCGGCATGTGCATGTCCGCGGCATCGGCCCGCAGCGATTTCGAGCACGCCTCGGAGGCCGGCACGGCGGCGCAGTCCACCTCGCCGGCCCGGAAGTTCCCGTTGCGTATGCGCAGGACCTCGTTCTCGCCGCCGGATTCGCCGATATCGTGGGTCAGGGTCGTCGAGGTCAGCGACAGGGATCCCACCACGGCGAAGTCCGCCTGCGCAGTGGCCGCCGAGCCGGCGGCTGCGGCGACACTGTTCGCCTCGACACTGCTGCCGGTCAGGCCGGTCACGTTCTGCAAGCCCATGTCAAGGTCGGCGTTCATGCGCGCGAGGTCGGGATGGCCGGGCGGCGGACTGCGGTGCAGCGCCCGTTCCTCCCGGGCGATGGACAGATGGGCGATGGCAATCAGGTCGCCCTGCTGCATCGCGCCCAGACGGCTCACCAGCTCCGCCTCGTAGGCGACGACAGCCTCTGCTCCCTCGAGCACCCCGACCGAATCCGCGATCGCCATGTCGCGCAGCCCCACATCGATCGCGCCCCGGCGCACGGCGTCAAGCCTGGAGAGGGTTTCCGGACGCAACCGCCCTGCTCCGACGCGGTCGCAGACATAGACCCCCGGCGTGGGAGACGGGCAGGCAAGGCCGGTGTCCGGCGGCACCAGCACGTAGGAGAACGCCATGTCCGCGAACCTGAGGTCCTGCGGCATGCCCGCCCCGGAACCGGGCCCCAGTCCTTCGAGAGGAACATCCGCTCCCGTCAGCGCCGCAACGGCCGTCGGCCCCCCGCCTGCCCAGGCCGGCGGGATGGTGGCCCCGTCGAGCACCTGCAGCCATTCACCCCATACCTGGCCCGCCATGCGGTCGCGCTGCCATCCCAGCAGGTACTGATCGTAGAGGGTCCAGGCCGCCGCCATCCCGATGGCGATGACCGACAGGAAAAGCACGCCGACCATCGCGCCCAGCCCCCGCGGGCCCCGGGCCGTCCATCCCGCCGCCTGCGCCATTTCGCTGTAATCTCCCTGGCCGCCGCCCGCCTTATGCGCAAGGCGGGATACCGGGCCCGGCCGTTTGCGCCGCTCGCCCCAGCATGGACACGGGGGGAACGCGAGAAACAACCTAAAAGAGGGCCGACTCTTCCGAGTTTCCCCAATTTTCACGCATCGCCATCGAGCACCTTCTTCGCCACCCGACGACGAGACGAGGCGTCACCGCGCTGTCGAGCGATTCCAGATGCCCTGCCTCCGGAACCTGTGCTCCGGCAGGGGTGATTTTCTGCGTCTCCTGCAACGCCGGCGCCTTCTACGCAGCGGCCCCCGGGCGGCACGGTGGGAACCGGGTCGGAATTGGAACGGAGGGGAATTGTGGGAACGCTGCGCTAGGGGACTTGTCTTCGACGGGGACGCTGGCGCTGGCCGGAAGCTGTCGCGGGGATTGCTCTCGAGGCGCAATGTCGCGCCCTGGCCTCTCTCTTTCCTCCGCAGGCCTTGAGCGGGGCTTCCGTCGGCGGCATGGTGGCGGCCGCGGCTCAGGCTGCCCGCTGTGTATCATCGTCGATCCCGCTTGCCGCCGCCCGGTCCCGGCCGGGCCTTCCCATCGAACCGACAGCCCCGACTGCGGAAGCAGCACTCACAGCGGGCCGCACGCCCGCTGCTCACATTGAAGGTGGGAGCATCACGCACGTTCATGGGACCGCTGGCGCATCTCACAGCGGGCCGTACGCCCGCTACTCGCACATTGAAGGGGGAAAACTCGGAAACTTCGTTGGATGTGGGATTTCTAGGTCCGGTTTTCCCCGTGACCGCCTCCTCCGCATCCCCTCTCCCCCATAGGGGGAGGTCCCATCATTGAAGGGAGGGGGAAGGAAGCACAGCGTGTGAAAATTGGGGAAATGCGGATTTTGATAGCCGGTGCTCCGTTTGTGGAAAATCCATATCTTCTAAATCGTTGAAATTCCGTAACTATGATTTTCACGGCTTCCACTTTTCGGTCCTTTCCGGTGACTCTTGTGGCAATAGCTCGCTACTTTGGGTCAAACGCCGGCTTTCCTCTGATTCGATCAGCGGTTGCCAGAAGCCGCTCTCTGGCTTTGCCTAGGAATTTCGTGTCGAACCGGCTGAGCATTCCAAACGTCGACAGCGTCAGAACGGTTTTTCCGGCGGTGTCCCGAATAGGGACTGAAACGGCCGCGATATCAGGTTCGTTGTCGCCCAGGTTCAGTGCGTACCCTTGATCTCGAACGCTTGCCAACTCAGTTTCAAGTTTTCCGGCATCGGGCATCGATGCCTGCGATCCGACAACCTTTTGCGCCGACAGCCGGGCATTTCGCTCGGCCGGCGACATCTCGGCAAGCCAGAGTTTCCCCTGCGCGGTAGAATGAAGGGGCAACAGCGTCCCGACTGTGATGTTCACCGATATCGGGCGCGTCGAGTTGGCAACGGCCACGCATGTCGGACCGTGCCGTGTCAGGCGACAGACCATCACCGACTCATTCAGGTCCCTGCTCAGCCCATCGATTTCGGGCTGAAGGACCTGAGCCAGCGCGTCGGTTTCTTCGGCAATCCAGCCGAGCTCTTCGATCTTTGGGCCCAGCGCATAGTAGCCCCTCTTGGTGCTGCGAACCGCACCCGCGTGTTCCAATGTCATCAGGAACCGATGCGCCGTGGCGTTGTTCATGCCCATCCGCTCGACCACCGTCGCCGATGAGATTTCCCGTTGGCTTGGCGAGAAAAGCGACAGAATTTCAAAGCCTTTCAGCACTGAGTTGTTGAGCGGTGTGGCCATGCGTCCAAACCTCGTGTTCGCCTTCGCACATCCCGTGTCGAAACCCGGCTTGACAGAAGTGATTCTACCACACATCATATAAGACAATAATCTCATATTATGAGATAGGGGAGAAAATGGCCCTCGGCCCGCCGATCGACAATGAAGCTGTCGCCGCGATGGCCGACTCGTCATTTGAACGACAGTCGCCGATGACGGGCGAGGTCGTGACCACCGCTGCTGCTGCCAGGGAAGCGCAAGACCACGCCGCCGAAATCGCCAATGACACGAAATACGGGCTGACGGGGTCGGTTTTCACGCGCGACGTCGGCAGGGATATTGAGATCGCCAAGCGCATGGCGACCGGGATCGCCCATGGCAACGGACCGGCGGTGGGCGACGAAGCCCGGATGCCCTTCGGGGGGACCGGGGCAAGCGGCTATGGCCGGTTCGGCGGACCGTCGGCAATCGACGAGTTCACCGGGCTTCGCCGGATCACAATCGAAGACCCGGATCGGCACTACCCGACCTGATGCCCAAGGACACGGACAAGCCCATGACGGTCACCGCAGGCGGCGCAATCTTCGGAAAGCTGAAGGCGCTTGGCGTCGACTATGTCTTTGCCAATTCAGGGACGGATTTTCCGCCGATCATAGAAGGGCTCATCGAGGCCCGCGACAAGGGCATCGACCTGCCCCAGGCGGTGACGGTGCCGCACGAACACGTCGCCGTGGGGATGGCGCACGGCTACTACCAGATGACTGGACGGGCCCAGGCGGTGATGCTGCACACGAATGTCGGGCTGTCGAACGGGGCAACCGGGGCGATCAATGCTGCCTGCGATCAGGTCCCGATGTTCCTGATGTCCGGAAGAACGCCGGTTGCCGAGGGCGGTCGTTTCGGGGCCCGGACCGTCCCCATCGGCTGGGGGCAGGAGATGTACGACCAGACCGCCCTGGTCAGGGAAGCGTGCAAGTGGGACTACGAATTGCGCTTCTCCGACCATGTCGCTGAGGTGCTGGACCGGGGATGGTCGATCGCCAACTCCACGCCCCAGGGGCCGGTTTACCTTAGCCTGCCCCGCGAAGTCCTGTGTGAGCCCTGTCCTCCCGACGGTCTCGACCGGCCGTCGCGCATGGTTCCAGCGGTCACCGCTCCCTCCCAGGCGGCATTGGATGGTGCGGCGGCACTGCTGGCCAACGCGAAAAATCCGCTGATCGTCGCACAGCGCGGCGCAGGCTCATCGGAGGCGTTCAACGCCCTGGCGCGGTTCGTCGAAGAGTGGGCCATGCCGCTGTCGCACTACTGGGCGAACCAGATTGCCATTCCAATGTCCAACCCGTGCCATGTCGGCTGGAATCCCGGCGATCTGTTGAACGAGGCGGACGTTGTACTGGTGGTCAACGCTCTGGCTCCCTGGTGGCCGGACCACGCTGCGCCCCATCCTGACGCAAAGGTCATCCATCTCGGGCCAGACCCCCTCTTTGCCCGGTCAACGCCGATCCGGACCTTCAGGTCGGACGTGACATTGGCGGGAGATACCGCCCAGACGCTTCTGGCGCTGATCGAGGCCGTGAAAGGACGCTCCCGGGACGCCGCGGCGTTGGAACAGCGCAGGGCCAGGATTGCAGCGATCGCTTCCGGGGAACGCGAAAGGGTCCGGGAGAACGCAAAGCAGGGCTGCAGGAGCCCGATGTCGAAAGAATGGGTCAGCCACTGTCTCGGCAAGGCGATCCGCGGTCGCAAGGCGAGCGTGTTCCACGAACTCGGCTGCCCGCTGCCGCCGCTCGAACTGGACGACCACCAAAGCTATTTCCAGGAGCCGCATTCCGGCGGGTTGGGCTGGGGACCTCCCGCCGCGATGGGCGCGCAGCTTGCCGACCCCGACCGCCTGGTCTTCGCGACCGTCGGGGACGGCAGCTACATGTTCGCCAATCCAACAGCCTGTCACCAGGTCTGTGAGGCCCTAGGCCTGCCGGTCATCACGCTCGTCCTGAATAACGAGGAATGGGGCGCTGTCCGCCATTCGGTCGAAGGGCTCTACAAGGGCGGGTTGGCGTCGAAGTCGAACGACGTACCCCTGACATCGCTGCGTCCCAGCCCCGACTTCACGAAAACCGCCGAGGCCAGCCGCGCCTATACCGAAACCGTGACGGACGGCCGCGAGCTTCCCGCTGCGCTGGAGCGGGCCATCGAGGTGGCGACCGGGGACAAGCGGCAGGTGCTGCTCAACATCGCCATCGAAAGAACCAGCCCCCACCAGTGACCGGGGCAAGACAACCAAGACAAGAGGAGAAACACATGACTGTCTTCACCAGGATCCTTGGCGGAGCCGCCGTTCTGGCCATCTCGACCGCGGCCTATGGCGACGAGTTGAAACTCGCGCATTTCGCATCGACCAAGTATCACCTGCATAACGAGATGTTCGTGCCCCTTTCGGAGCAACTCGCGGAAGCCACCGGCGGGGCCACCACAATTCGCGTCTATCCCGGCGGGGAATTGGGCGCCGGACCTGCCAAGCAGTACGACCGGGCACTCGATGGCGTTGCCGATTTGGTCTACGCCCTTCCAGGCTACACGGCGTCGCAGTTCAAGCAGACGCTGCTGGTCGAGCTTCCGGGCGTCGTGACCCCAGGCGCGAACAAGACCGAAGCGATCTGGAACAACATCGACATGCTCGACAGAGAGTTCCGCCGTACCAAGCTCCTCGGGTTGTGGACAGCGGCTGACGGGGCGCTCCTCATGGCCGACAAGCGGATCGAAAAGGTGTCCGACCTGGCGGGACTGAAGATTCGCGTGCCGTCCAAAAACACCGGACGCCTTGTCGAGGCCTGGGGCGCAACCGCTGTGTCCATGCCGATTACCCAGGTCTACCAGGCCCTGGAGACCGGCGTCGTCGATGGAACGCTCGTCGACACATCGGTTCTGACCAGCTTCAAGCTGGGCGAGGTGACCAAGTACATCACATCCGGCATGAACGCCACGAACTCGATGTTCATGCTGGTCATGAACCGCGACAGTTGGGATGCCCTCGACGCTGACACGCAGGCGAAGCTCACCGCGTTAACCGGGGCGGAGTTGTCCGAGGGTGGCCGCGTCACCATGACGAATGCAGCGGATCGTGCCCTGGCCAAGTGGATCGAACAGGGCGGCGAAGTGATCGAGCTTTCGCCGGAGGCCGCAGCCGGATTCAACGCGGCCAGCGACGCCTTGGCCGCCGCGGTCATCGCGGAACTCGACGGCGAAGGCGTTGACGCCTCGGCCTGGGCTGCCGCTCTTCGGAATTGATGGCCGGGGACTTCAAGATAACCGGCGGCGCTCCGGACCTTCCGGAGCGCCTGCTCCGGGGGGTCGCCCTGGCCGGCGGCCTCGTCCTCATTGCGATAATGCTGTTGGTAAGCGCCGCCGTGTTTGCTCGGTACGTCGTGAACCAACCGATCCTGGGAGATCAGGAACTCGTCGAAATCGGGATGTCCCTGGTCGTCATGATGGCCATGCCGTTTGCCGCGCTGAAGGGGGCCCATATCCGGGTCGATATCCTGGATGGCCCGATCGGAAGACGCGGCCGGTTCTGGGGCGATGTCTTTGCCCGGGTCGTCTCGTGCTTCGTCCTGTTCCTTTTGATCCGCAAGACGTGGGACAAGGCCTGGGACGCCCGTGAATACGGCGATGTCACGAATATGATCGAGATACCGGTCTGGATCGCATACGGCGCAATTTCTGTTGGCATGGCGCTGTTTGCCGTGGTGCTGGCAGGTCAACTCTTCAACCAATTCCGCCGGGCGGTTCCGGCCCGTGAGTGAAACGCTGATCGGCGTCGGCGGAATCGCCGCTCTCTTCTTCTGCCTGGTCGCCCGGATGCCTGTGGGAATGGCTCTGCTTGTCGTCGGCTTCGGCGGTATCTGGGTCATCGACGGCCAGAGGGCAGGCATTGCGACCATGTCGTCGGAAACCTATTCGGCGATCACGGGATACAGCCTGTCGATCATCCCGCTCTTCGTTCTTATGGGCAACGTGGCCGGGGCTGCCGGGTATTCGAAGAGGCTCTACGAGGCTGCCAACGCCTGGATCGGTCGCCTGCGGGGCGGCCTGGCCTCTGCCACTGTCGTGGGCTGTGCAGCCTTCGCTGCCGTGTCCGGGTCGTCGGTTGCCACAGCGGCAACCATCGGCAAGGTCGCCCTGCCACAGATGAAGCGTTTCGGCTATGCCGACGGCCTCGCCACCGGGTCCGTGGCCGCCGGCGGGACTCTTGGTATTCTTATCCCGCCGTCAACCGGCTTTATCCTCTACGCAATCCTGACCGAGGAAAGCATCGGCAAGCTCTTCATCGCAGGAATCCTGCCGGGCATTCTGCTGTCGCTCCTCTTCGTATTGGTCATCATCGTTATCACCTCGCTGAAGCCGTCCGAGGGCCCGGGCGGTCCAGGCACGACCGTGGGACAAAAGCTCCTCGCAACTTTGCGTTCTTTACCGCTCGTCGGCGTCATTCTCGTCTCGATCGGAGGCATCTACCTCGGTGTCTTCACGCCGGTCGAGGCGGCAGGTGTCGGTGCGACGCTCGTCACCGCAATGGCTCTCGGGACCGGTGCGGTTCGATTGGGGCGGGTGCCCGGCATTCTGCTGGAAACCGTCACCATGACGGCGATGCTCTACCTGATCATCATCGGAGCGCATGTGTTCGGTCCATTTCTGGCCCTCACCCACATCCCCGAAACCCTGTCGCTGGAACTCAAGGAACTCGGCCTCGGGCCATACGCGACACTGACCATGATCCTGATTGGATATGTGATCCTCGGCATGTTCTTCGACGGCCTAGCCATGCTCGTGGTCACACTCCCCGTTGTCTTCCCGATCATCTCGGGCCTTGGCTTCGACCCGATCTGGTTTGGCGTGATCTGCGTGATCGTCATCGAGATGGGACTGATTACTCCGCCGGTCGGGATCAACGCGTTCGTGGTGAAGGGTGTGGCGTCCGGGGTTCCGATGAGTACCATTTTCAGGGGCGTGCTTCCGTTTTGGTTTGCAATGGCAGCCTGCCTTCTGCTCTTGGTGTTGTTCCCCGATATTGCCTTGTTCCTGCCGAACCAAATGAGGTGACGGGCGCAACGGCGCGGCCTCATGGCCATCCCCCGCATGCTGAAGGAAGAAACCGCAGGGCCTGTATTCCTGCGGGCCCGGCTCAACCTGCCCAACGTGAACCAAATGCTGGAGTGGGCGGACGGACTGCCCAGTCGCCGCAGCAAGTTCCCACAAAAAGAGCATCGGCTATCGGATTTTGTATCTTGTTTCTCCGACACCCCCCGTGTCCATGCTGGCAACCGAGCGGCCGAGGCGGCCATCTGGCGCCTCCCGCCGGGTGCCGCCTGCACACGGTCCCGGCCGCCGCTCACCTTTCGCGGGTGTGCGGGACGGGAGAGCAATAGATGCAGGCCCTGCTCCGGCGCCTCTGGCGGTCCCGGACGCGCGGCGTTGCGCTGTTCGAGCTGATTTGCGCGCTCGGCCTGGTCGCGGTGCTCATCGCCGGGGCCGTGATGCTTTACCAGTCCGCGACGCATTCGAACGCACAGGCGAGGCTGGTGCAGCTGTCGCACGAGTTGCGCGGAGGCGTCGAGCGGATCTTCACGGGCCGCGCAAGCTACTCCGGGGCGGCCAGCGCCGCGACGCGCGAACTGCTCTGCGAGGCCGGCGTCGTCCCGGAAGAGAACCTGGTGGGGTCGGCCTGCTCGTCGGCGCGCTGGGTGACCCATCTGAGCGCCTGGTCCGGGTCCACGGGACATTCGGTCCGTGTCTGGCAATTGCGCCTTCCCGGCGACCCGGCGGGCAGCCCCAAGGGGTTCCAGCTCGGGTTCCGGGCTCTCGACGACGGGGACTGCGAGGCCCTTGTCGGGGCCTATGTCGGGCGCAACTGGAACCGGTCGAACTTCTTCGGCTCGACGGTGCGCCCGGCGACGGACTGGTCTCTGCAGAGCGGTTCCGCCTCGCACTGGGTCAGGGCTCCCCTGACGCAGACGAACGTAAACTCCCTGTGCAGCCGCGGCAGCGGGAACAACAACGTCTATCTCGGGTTCCGGTGACGCGGCTGCCCCTGAATCCTGCCGCGGCCGCACAGGAGCGGAATTCCGCCTAGCGCGCCCGAATTCCCGGTTTTCGGGCTAATTTCGCGCAATTCGGCCGTTCAGGATCGCCGTACAGCGCGTTTTGGGCTCCTCCGGGTATCCCGATACCCCCTGGATTCGCGGGCAACCGGCTTCCGGCCCCGGCTCCGCGGTAGCCGATATACCGATTGTCGAAGCAATCCGATTGTTATTGCAATCGGCATGTGATAGGCAGCGCATCGGAAACCAAGGTCAGCTGATGACGGTCCGGAGCCGGTAGCGCCCGACAGACCGTCCGCCCTTCCCTCCCGGCGCCCCCGGCGTCGCAGAACGACTCCGGACGAGGTGTGATAGACCCCGCCAGAGTGGACCCGGCGCAGCCGGGAACGCGCTGTGCGAACCCTTCTTTCCCGTTCCGGCCAGAGTGCCGGGGACAGCCCGGAGCCGCAGTCCGGCGTCCTGGTCCCGTCCGGCGGCCGGGGCCCCGACTTCCGGGCCATCCGGCTGATCGAGCTCCCCCAACACGACACCCGCAGCGCCCCGATCGAGGAGCGCCTGACGGCGTTCCTGAAGGGTCTGCGACAACGGCGCCTGCTGTTGACCTGGTTCCGCGACCTGCGGGAACGGCGGCAGAAAGCCTATCCCGACCCGGCTCCGCCTTACGACCAGGAGGATCTTGCAGATCTTCGTCGCGACGCCGGGTTGCGGCACTATTCAATTCTCCCGGTCGACCTGACCCGCATCAAGCGCCGGGCGGAGGCCCTGGCGAAGCGCCGGCACAAGGCCAACGGCCTGGACCATCTCAAGGACGACGAGCGGGACCGGCTGAAGGGCCTGCTGGGCGAGGTGCCGGCGGCCGTCATGCCCTCCGAGCACCGGGCCGACGAGATCGCGGCAGCCCTGCATGAGGAGATGCCGTGGATGGCCCCGGCGACGGAGGCGGCCTGGCATGCGCTGCGCCGCAGCGCGCGTCTCGGCGAACCGGTCCGCGTCGGGCCGCTGGTCCTGACCGGCCCGCCCGGCGTCGGCAAGACGGCCTGGGCCCGGCGCCTCGCCGGACAGCTCGCTGTCGCCTCCACCGTCATCGACGCCTCGCAGGGCCTCGCCAGCTTCTCGCTGACCGGTCAGGAACGGGGCTGGAGCGGCAGCCAGCCGGGCCGGCCGCTCGGGACCATGGTCGACAACCGCATCGCAAACCCGATCGTCATAGTCGACGAAATTTGCAAGGCCGGCAGCCCGGTGTCGAGCCGGGGCGTTTCGGCGGCCTTCTTGCCGGCCCTGCTGGGCCTCCTGGAGCCCGAGAGCGCGCAGGACTGGCACTGCCCCCACTTCAAGGTGCCGGTCGACATGCGCCACCTGAGCTGGGTGATGCTGGCCAACACGCTCAGGACCGTGCCGGAGCCGGTGCTGAGCCGGGCCCGGGTGCTGCCGATCCCGGACGTGACGCTGGAACAACTTCAGGGCTTTGCCCGGGTCCGGGGCCGGGCGATGGCGCTGCCGGACCCGGCCATCGACGCCATCGTGGAGGCGGTCGGGCAGGCCGCCGACCGGCTGCCGCGTCGCCTCTCGCTGCGCGACATCAACCGCATGCTGGAGCGCGCCGAGGATCTCGCCGCGCTCCCGATCCTGCACTGACCCCCCCTGAAAGGAGAACTGACATGAAACTGCTCGGCCTTCTCTCGAACTTCCCGCTCCCCGTGATCCTCATCGTCGGGCCGGTTGTAGCCGCGGCGGGCCTCATCCCGCTCGGCTGGCATGTGCTGTGGTGCATCAAGCACTCGGAGAGCATGCAGCATATCCTCCTGCTGGGCGCCGGGGTGATCGTCCCGCCGCTCGGCTGGGTCCACGGCATGTCGCTGCTGCTCGGCTTCGGCGGATGGCTGTAGGCCCGGCGGCGGAGAGAGGCATTCCGGAGGCGCTGCGCGCCGCCGCGCGGGCGGCGCTGGCCGCCGACGGCAATGTCCGGGCGGTGCTGCTCTACGGCTCGCGGGCGCGCGGCGACCACTGTCCCCTGAGCGACTGGGACATCGCGCTCGTCACCCGCCGGGGCGGATGGCGGCTCTGCCACCGCCGCCCCGCAGGCTGGAGGAATGCCGACGAATTCGAGACGCCCTTTTTCCTGCGGCTGTCGGAGGCCGAGCTGCGGGCGAAGAGGGATGCGGCGGGCCATCCGGCCTTCGCGCTCGCGCGCGACGGGGTGCTGCTGGCGGGCTCCTGGCGCCGTCCGGTTCCGGGGCGCCCGCTGCCGGTGGCGCCGGACGACTATGCCCGCATTCTCGAGATCGCGCTGTACTGCCTCACGCAGGCCGTTTATGACGCCGGCAGGCTGCTTACGGACGCGGTCGACCCTGTGTTCCGCCGCTTCCGGTCGGCGGAGGGAGTCGCCCGGGACCGCTACCGGCTTTCGCGGCATACCGGCTGGGCGGCCTCGGGGCTTGCCGTGGCCGCGCTGGCGCGGTTCGCGAAGCCCGGCGCGCGCAAGCAGCCGCCCGAGCGGCTGGCCCGCGCCATCCCGGACCCCGCTCTCGCCGCCGCCCTTGCCGGGCTCGGCGGCCCCGTGGCCCGGGAGAACGACCGCGGAGATCCGGTCGTTCTCCCCGGGGACCTCGAAGCGGCGTTCGTGCGCATCGCCCGGATCGCGGCGCGCCTGCCGGCCGAGCTTCTGGAGGCCGCCCGCGCGCCGCAGCTCCGCCGCATGGCGCCGGGCTTCGCGCTCCGGCAGGTCCGGGAGTTGCGCTGGATGGCCGCCGACCTGCGCCAGGACCGCCTGACAGCCGGGGACCCGCTCCGGCCGGAGTTCCCGGTAAGCGCGCAAGCCCTGGAGAATTACGACCGCATGGCGCCGGCGCTCGACGAGGCGGCGCGCGGCCTCATGGCCATCCCCCGCATCCTGAAACAGGAAACATCAGGGCCCGTAGCTCAATGGCAGAGCGACGGTCTTTTAAGCCGCAGGTTCCGGGTTCGAGTCCCGGCGGGCCCTCCACACATGGAGACCTGCCCATGACGGGGACAGCGCCCCTGCTCACCACGACGCAGATGATCGAGGCCTTCGCGGCCGGGGAGATATCCCGCGACGAGGCGATGGAGCTGCTCCGCCTGTCGAGCTATTCGCAGCTGCTGAACGCGCTCGCCGACCGGGGCATCGCGCCGCCGAAACCGCCGCCGGAGCAGGTCGGGGCGGAGCTTGCCGGGGCGATGCCGGTCCTGCGCATGATGGAGGCGCGCGCCCGGGTCGGGGAAGCAGATCATGCGGACGGGTCCGGGGGAAATGGCGGCGAGGCGGCCCCCGACCCGTGGAGCGACCCGCTCCAGGCCTTCGCCCGGGGCCTGCTCTCGCACCGCCAGGCCATCCGCGCCGGCAGGCTCCGTGACTATGCGGGACTTCTGGGCGCCCTGGGCGCGGCCGGCCTGGCGCCGCCCCGGGCCCCGGAGCGCGAGATCGAGGCCGAGGCGGCCTTCTTCCTGCGCATCCGGAGCGGCGGCATGGGCCGGGCAACGCTGCTGGTTGCCGGGGAAGCGCCGCTCTGGAGCCTCCGGGCCGCCGGGCGGCTCGACCTGCTTCCCGGCCTCGGCATGCAGATCCTCGTCCTGGACGGCGTTCTGGATGCCGTTGCGCACGATGCGGAGATCGGGGCGTTCATCGAAGCGCACAGCCCGCCCTTCGCGGTCGAGAAGACCTGGGCCGGCGAGGTTGCGGACAGGCGGCGGCTGGCCGGCAAGCCTCCGAGGACCAATGCCGCCGACGTGGCGCTGGCGGACTTCCTGACCGCGGGCGGCGGCATCGACCGTTACCTGCGGTCCGGCGACCCGTTCCTGGTCCTCTGCGACCGCATCCGGGGCCTCTGCCTGTTCGGAGCGCCGTCGAACCTGCACCTGCTCTCCACGGCCGGGCTGCTGGGCGGGCTGGAGAAGGCGGGCGTCATCCCCTCCGCCGACAAGGTCCTCCACGACATGCTGCATCCCGTCGGCAGGTAAGGCCGGCCCCCGTTTCGAAAGACACCCCCGCAATGCGCATCCAGGTCCTCTCCGACCTCCATCTCGAATTCGGCGGCGCCGGCGTCCCGCCGCTGGCGCCGGGCGCTGACATCGTCGTGCTTGCAGGCGACCTGGCGCCGGCGAAGCGGCGTTCCGCGCGGCTGGCGAGACGGGCCTGGAAGGACGCCCGGCACATCCTCTATGTGCCCGGCAACCACGAGTATTACGGCTCGAACATCGCGGATGCGCAGCACATGCTGGCGCTCGACTGCGCCGCTTGCGGCGTGACGCTGCTCGACACGGGAGCGGTGACCATCGACGGCGTCCGCTTCATCGGGGCCACGCTCTGGACGGATTTCCGGTTGTATGGAGAGGTCCGCGAGCTGGACGCCCATCATGCCGCCGGCCGGGGATTGAACGATTTCTGCGGCGCGATCCGCGGCGCGTCGTGGAAGGACTTCAGCACCTGGGAGGCCGCGCACCGGCATGCCGCCGACCGCGCCTTCATCGAGGCCGAGCTTGCGCAGGCCGCGAAAGACGGCCCCGGATCGGGGGAAGCCTGCCCCGGACCCCGATCCGGGGGGGCAGGCCTTGAGACGGTGGTGATTACGCACCACGCGCCGAGCCCGCGCTCGATTCATCCGCGCTTCGCCGGCGACCCACTCAACCCGGGCTTCGCCTCGGATCTGGAAGACGTCATCGACCGCTTCCAGCCGGCGCTCTGGGTCCACGGCCATGTCCACAATGCGGTCGATTTCAGGATCGGACGCACCCGCGTCCTCGCCAATCCGCGCGGCTATGACAAGGCCGAGGCGGTGGATTTCGTGCCGGACCTGGTCGTGGAGGTCTGAGGGGTTCCATGCGCATCCAGCTCCTCTCCGATCTCCATCTCGAATATGGCGGCGAGATCCCGCCGCTCGCCCCGGGCGCCGAGGTGGTCGTGCTTGCTGGCGATCTCGCCCCGGCGGGACTCCGGTCCATCCGGATTCCCGCCGAAATCTGGCGGGACGCCGCGCATATCCTCTTCGTGCCCGGCAACCACGAGTTCCACGGTTGCGATATCGAGGAGGCCCGGCGCCTGCTCGCGCGCGACTGCGCGGACTGCGGCGTGACCCTGCTCGACACGGAAGCGGTGACGATCGACGGCATCCGCTTCATCGGCGCCACCCTCTGGACCGACTTCCGCTTCGGAACCCGCCGTCCGGGGGCGGGAACGGGCGGGGTCAGGGACTGGCTCACCCGGTCGGAGGAGACCACGGCAGAGGCGAAGGCCCACCGGGAGGCCGCCGGGCGGTTCGGCGATTTCAACGGGCTGATCCGCGACCGGAACGGGCCCGAAGGCCTGCTGACGACGGCGGAAACCGCACGCCGCCACGCCCGCGACCGCGCCTTCATCGAGGCGGAGGTCGCCGCGGCCCATGAAGCCGGCCTGAAAGCGGCGGTCGTCACCCACCATGCGCCGAGCCCGGTGGCGGTCCACCACAGCTATGCCGGCAGTCCGCTCAACCCGGCCTTCGTCTCCGATCTTGACGCCATGATCGCGCATCTCGGCCCGGCGCTATGGATCCACGGCCATGTCCACTACGCCGTCAATGCGACGGTCGGCCGGACGCATGTCATCGCCAATCCGCTCGGCATCGGCCCCACCGAGGAGGCGGATTTCCAGCCCGACCTCGTCATCGAACTGTGAGGGGACCCATGACCGACGGCGATTTCACCCTGCCGGAGGCCGCCCCGGCCGTCCGGCTCGGGCCCATCGACAAGGAGGAGATCGGGCCCCGGACCTTCGACCGCGTGCCCGGAAAGGCGTCATGACGGACAGCGGACAGGACCCCGCATCCGGAACGCGCTTGCGGGACGGTCCCGCTTCGCAGCGGAAAGGAGTTCTACGATGACGCAGGCATGGCGCTTCTACGGGCGCGAGGCGGAGGTGGCGCAGCTACGGGCCATCTTTCTCGCCCCGCAGTTCGAGCTGGTCGCGCTCCGGGGCCACCGGCGCGTGGGCAAGACGCAGCTCCTCGACAAGGTCGTCCACAGCCTGCCCGAAGGCAGGCCGATGGTCTGGCACAGCGCATACGGCTGCAACACCCCGGAGACGGCCCGGGTCAATCTCCTGCACAGTCTGGAGCGCAATTCCGTCACCGGCGCAAGCGCGGACGGGATGTCGAAGCTTCGCGAAGCCTCCTCCTCCCTGCAGAGCATGCCGGTCATCCTGGAGCATCTTCTCCGGGCCGGCGTCAACGTGGCGGTCGACTGGGCCGACCACCTGCTGGATGACGGGCTGCCCGGCCTGGTGCGAGAGATCGGGGACCTCGCCCGCAGGCTCCGCCGGGAAGAGGCGCCGATGGCCGGCGCCGGCGTCCCCCTGCTCAGGAGGCGGGGCAAGCTGGTCCTCCAGGGAATGGCGCGTGTCCGCATGCGGGAGATGCTCGACGCGCTGGGGGCCGACGCCGTCGGGCCCTCCATGCTGCTGGAGCCCTGGAGCGCCGCGGAACTCGTCGCGGTCGCCCGCGACCAGGGCTGGCTGGACCGTCCGCGCCGTCTGGCCCTGGTCCGGACCGCGCTCGGCGGAATGCCGCAGGACTGGAACCAGCTCGCGCTGTCCCCGGCGGGCGATTTCGCCGCCTGGCCGGACGACGGCGAGTGGCTGGACACGTTCGCCCGCCATTACATCGAGGAGGTGCTGCCGGAGCTGGAGGAGCGGGACTTCGCGCTGCGGCGCAGCGAAGACCCGCCCGAGGACTGGCGGATCCTGGAATGTCTTGCCAGGGACGAAGAGCGCGAGATCGACACCGCCGCCATCCACGCCGCGCTGCGGGACGTGCCGCCCGACCGGCTCGATCTGTGGCTCGCGGTCATGAGCGAAGACCTCGGGCTGATCGAGGAGGTTCCCGCGGTGCCGCTCCCCGATCCGGGGGGCGAGGCCCGGCGGCGCTGGTGGATCTGCGACCCCCGGCGGCGCTTCCGCTACGACGTGGTCCGGCGCCCCTCCGCGCCCGTCCAGTGGTGGTTCGGCAGAAACCGGGAGATCGAAAGGCTGGTCGACCGGCTGCGGTCCCTGCAGGGTGCTGCGCTGGCGCAGCTGAAGCGCGAATGCGGCCCGGCCTGGCCGTCCGCACCGGTGAAGAAGCCCCGGGCCCTCCCTTCCTCCGGGAAGACCGCCCCGGTCGAGCGGCGCGCCTTCGCCTTCGACGTGACGGCGCCCGGCGTCCTGGAGGGCCTGCTGGTCCCCTATGGCGTCCCGGTCCGCATCGGCGGGGCCTTCGACGAGATCTTCGAGCCCGGTTCGGTGATGGCGAACAACGGCCTGCTGGTCAATGTCCTGGATGACTGGGAAAGCCCGCTGGCCCGGTCCGGCAAGGGCCTGGAACTGGAGGACAGACCCGGCGGGCTGCGCGTGGTGCTCACCCTGCCTGACACGATCGACGGGCGCCGGGTCCGGGCGCGCGTCGAGGCGGGCGGGCTCACGGCGTTCAGCGCCGCGTTCCAGGCGCTCGAAGAGGACTGGCCGGCCGCGGACCGGCGCCTCGTCCGCAGGGCGCGGCTTGTCGGGCTCGCCCTGGTGGAGCGCCCGGAGCACGAGACCCCGCTCGCGGGCGAGGTCCGGGGGCGGCCGGCGCCATGACCGGCCCGAAGATCGCCGTCCTGCTCCCCGGCCGGGAAGGGCGGCCCGTCGGGACGTTGCGCTACGGGACGGACGCCGCCCGGCGGTTCAGCCTGTTCCGCTATGCGCCGTCCTGGCTCGGGAGCCGGGACGCCTTCGCGCTGGCCCCGGACATGCCGCTGGAGGCCCGGTCCTTCCGCTGTTCGGGCCTGTCCGCCCTGCCGGGGCCGGTCCTTGACGGCGCTCCCGACAGCTGGGGCCGGGACATTCTCCGCAGCGCGCTCCCGGGACAGACCGGCGAACTGGACTACCTGCTCGCGGCCGGCGATGCGACGCGGCAGGGCGCGCTCGGTTATGCCACCGCTGACGAGCCTCCCCCTGCGGGCTCTCCCTGCCGCTCCCGGCGCGGCCTCAGGGCTCTGCGGGACCTGGTGGCGGCCTGGGAACGCGACCGGGACGCATCGACCGCCGAAGCGCTCGCCCCCGCCATCGGCTCGCTCGGCGGCAGCCGCCCGAAAGCCGATTTCGTCGATGGCGGCCATCTCGCCATCGCCAAGTTCACCTCGGTCCATGACCGCAGCCCGGTCGCCCGGCTCGAGGTCGCGACCCTCAGGCTGGCGCGGCGGGCCGGGCTGGACGCCGCCCGAGCGCGCCTCGCACTCCGGCAGGACAGCCGCCCGGTCGCCATCGTCCGGCGCTTCGACCGGCGGGGAGGGGCGCGCCTTCCCTACCTGTCGGCCCGGTCCTTCCTCGGAGCCCGCGCGCCGGGCGCCTGCTATACCGATATCGCCGAACGCATCGCGCTGCACGGCTTCGAGCCCGCGCGCCAGATGACGGAACTCTACCACCGGCTGCTGTTCACGATCCTGGTCTCGAACCGCGACGACCATCTGCAGAACCACGGATTCCTGCATGTCCGGGGCGGGCTCTGGGCGCTGGCGCCGGCATTCGACATCGTGCCGCAGCCGCATCGGCGCCGGCGCCTAAAGACCGCGATCGCCCCGGGATACAGCAGGGCCGCCTCCATCGAGGCCGCGCTCGAAACCGCGCCCCGCTTCGGACTGGGCCGGGACGATGCCCGCGCCATGCTGCGGACCATGCTGGAGGTCGTCACGGGCCAATGGGCCGCGCTCTGCCGGGCCGAGGGCATGGCGGCCCCCGCATGGTCCGCAAGCCACCCGAAGCGCCGCGCCAGGGTCTTCGAGCCGATGCGGTCGAGGTAACCGGCCGCCTTATCCCAGTCGAGGCGCCGGCAGCCCCGGGCCAGAATGACGGCCGCCTCGCCGTCGCCGCCGGCGAGGCGCGGGCGGTCGATGCAGTCGATGACCGTCTTCTCCCGGTCCGACATGGTGACCGTGTAGCCGAACACGTCCACCGGGCGGCAGCCGAAGAACTTCCGGGCGGACAGGTTGACGATGCGGATGTCCGTGTCGAGCAGGCGCCGGTTGCGGACCCGCGCCGGCGTCGCCAGTTCGACCGTGAACCGGTGCTGGGTCGTGAAGCCGTAATGCCGGGCGGCCGTGGCGTAGCCGAAATAGTAGGGCGAGGCGATACGGTCGGCGAGCGCCAGGACGTTGTCGTGCCCCAGGGCGTCCGGGCCCATTTCCGGAGGCACGAGCAGGTAACGGCCCCAGCTGGCCCTTTCCAGCCAGCCCTTGCGGCGCAGGCTGTTGATCGTGCGGTCAGCAGCCTTGGCGTCGGCGCCGAGCATGTCGATGATCTCCCCGCGGTTCACGGCCTGCGCGCCGCGCGCGGTCATGTCGAGAACGATGCGGCTTTCCCGGGGCGTGAGCGAGCGGGCAACGGGCTGCATGACAGGCTTCCGATGAAAACCCCGCGCACGGGGGTGTTTTGTTGAAATATACGTAAGCCTCCTCCTGTGTGGATCAAGGTAACGGTCCTCAAGGTCCCCGGACGATGCCATTCCGGGGCATTTGCCGCGCCGCCAGGAAGCCGGCAGCTGTCCCTGCGGGCGCCCGCTCATTTCCGCCATGGCCTTCTCCGTCTCCGGGACGGGCGGTAGAAGGGGCCTTCGATCCCAATTTCCGCCATAAGGGAAAAGCATTTCAGCATGACAACTCCGACATCGCGATCCGGCGCCGACATGCGCATTTCGGCGACGGTCAAATGGTACGACCCGGCAAAAGGCTACGGTTTCCTCGTTCCGGACGACGGCTCGCCCGACATCTACTTCCGGGAGCGGGTCCTGACCGCGGCCGGCCTCGCCACCCTTCTCCCCGGCGCGACGGTCACCTGCGAGACGGCACCGGCCGCGCGCGGACCGGAGGTCTCCCGGATCCTCACCATCGACTTTTCCACGGCCGAGCCCCGAATGGCTTCGATCACCCGCCCGGCCGGCAACGGACAGCTCGCCGCCGGACCTGACCGGCCTGCCGCCTCCGGCGAGGAGGTCCGGGCCATCGTCAAGTGGTTCCACACGGTCAAGGGCTACGGCTTCCTGGAGCGCGAGGACGAGTCCGGGGACCTGTTCTGCCACATGACCGTCGTGCAGGCCTCGGGCCGGGACGCGCTCCCCCAGGGCGCGGCGGTGACCTGCGAGGTCGTCCAGGGCGATAGGGGCCCCCAGGTGTCGCGGATCATCTCCGTCGAGGCCCCGGTCGGCGGACCGGGCCCGATGGACCGTGGCCGGGCCTTCGAACCGCGCTATCCGGCCCCGCAGACCGACGGTCCCCGGCCGGCAGACATGGAGCTGTCCGGCGCCGTCAAGTTCTTCGACCCGGCGAGAGGGTTCGGCTTCGTCGTGCCGGACGATGACGGCCGCGAGGTGTTCGTCCATTCCACCGTGCTGTTCCGCTCCGGCATGACCGACCTGTTGCCGGGGCAGCGCGTCCTCGTCCAGGCGGAGAGCGTACCGCGCGGGCTCCAGGCGACGCGGATCGAGCCGCTGTGAGCGGACCGGCCGAAAGGGACTTGCGCTGCGCGGCAGCCCGGCGCGCCGCCCCAAGGCGACGAAACCGCTCGGGAAGCGCACGAAACCGCGCCGAAGACCGATCCTGCGCATCGGTGTGAGCCTCGAGCTCGACACCGTGCCGGCGGCTCCGAACCGGTCGTCCACAAGGTCATTCACGTCGGACGGTTACCGAAGTGCCCAAATTTGAGGAAGAGCGTGACAAGCGTGCCGCCTGATCGCCTACCTGTTCTCAGATGCTCGCCATGCGTGTCCCTATCAGCCGAATCCAACATTCCTCAGGGAATAAGGTCTCTTGCAATACCCTTGTTCCATCCTTCTCCATGATGTTTTCCTGAGTAGCAAATAACACGACATTTATTCCGAAATCGTCCGAATTGCTACTGTACCTTATGCCATCTACCTGTCTGCCATCAATTCGACTGTCTCGAATAAACTCTGTCACAACTTGTGATGGAATATAATCAACATGAACTCGATCATCTCTTTCTATCGGCTTTCCAATCTCCCGGGTGAAGCTGTTTAGGAATGCCAACTCCAGTGTCTTTTGTCTATCCTGACCAGAGAATATCCCCGGAACTTCCGGTACATCCGCAAGATCCAACAACAGTACATCCCGCTCCAGCTTAAATCGACCCACCGCAGCCTCGGTTGCCCCAACTTCCAGGATAGCCGTTTGCTCCATTTCCGAAACATACATCATGGGTATTCCAGGAGGGCTCATTCGATTTGACTGAGTTGCCAGTTCAGACGGTGGAGGCCCAAGGGCCTTCGCAGACCATTCCTCCCCTCCAGAAGGAAATACTCGTGCTCTAAAGAATACATTACCTTGACTAATATTTCGGTATAAGCCCAGTTCTCTCGACAATCTCGAGAACTCCCTAAGTGTATTCATCGGCGAGAACCCTCTCCCATCCGGCTCTTCGAAATCATTTTGTTGAAAGAAAAAGCGTCTTCTATGCTGTATCAGTCTACAAAATTCTTTCCAGTCCAATAGCAATAATTCATCATAATCTAGTGATAACCAGTCGTATTCACACCATAGATCATCTAAAACTTCATTTGATAAATCAAACAGCAATTTATCATCTTCGTCTCTGGGGAATTCTACTTCTCCGTAATCTGTAATCAATTCGTGTGTCTCCCAAGTAGTTCCCTGATAACCGCCCTCTCTGCTTTCATATGGAAGATGATCTATTGCACGGCTATAGAAATTCGACAAGCACTCTCTCATATGATCTGCTAGTTCTTCCAGTGGTATAGTAGGCGCATCCTCTAGGCCACAAAACCAACAACCACGTGGGCCTTCATGACCTTCTATAAATGACGTGAGATCTTCTTGGTCGATACACTGAGAGCAGACGGAATTATAGGGAGAATCCATGTGACATTACACCTGTGAAAATTGTCATTGAATGTTGTGAAGGGATTCCAATTTTCGGATCCAATCTTTATTCAGAGAGGGCCTAGAGTGATCCCTGCCAATGGTATACCACTTGAAATAAGCGGCTAATGCAAGACGCAGGCGTCGGATATCGTGATTGATGACAATCCATTGTCGAACATAGGTTTGTCGCTTTTGTCAATATCGTATCTGCCGGGGCGTGGGCAGAAGTAGCCAGTAGTATGCAGCTTGTCTATCTAAGCGTCGGAAGTGCAAACGAAACAAGGAGTGGGTCCGGGCAATCCGTGGTACCTCGATCTGGCGGAAAAATCGGTCGCGCGCCGGTCCATGCGCGTCTCGCCCAGGCGTTAGAATGTGCGGCGTCCAGCTCGCCCCTCGCGACCGGTCTCACCTGTCCGCCCGCCAGGTATGTGGTATCCGAGGCCGCGCTCGCTGAGGGTGTATTTCGGGTTCCTGGCATCGTCACCGATCTTGCGCCGCAGCTTGCGGATGGCGTTGCGCACCGCCTGCGGCTAGGCGACGCCCCGGTCGCCCCAGACCCGGCGACGGAGGGTTTCCCAGGTCGTCGCCCCGCTGGCGTCGAGCGAGAGGCTGTGCAGCAGCTTGTATTCGATGGCCGTGAGCCGCACCGGGCGGCCGGCCACCGTCACCCGGCGCGTCGCGCGGTCGATGGCGAGGTCGCCGAGCACGAAGGGCCCGAGCGCGGTGTGGCGGTTGAGCGCGACGCCGACGCGCGGCACCAGCTCGGCCGTCGAAAACGGCCACGATCCCTCTCGACTGCCCAATCCCCATGATTCGGAGAGATCCATGACCGACAACGCCATCCGCGACGACTGCCAGACGTCCCTGCTTGTCAGGATGATGGCCCAGCAGTGTGTGCGCAACACGGCGCTGGAGAACATTCACGCCGGGACGGGGCCGGTCACCCGGACCGGCGATTATTCGGACGTGACGGTGGTCGATGCCGAGGGCCGGCGCATACCCTGGCCGGAGGTGTCGCATTTCGGCGACGACGACATGCGCGCGCTCATGCGCGAGATCGTCGACAATCTCTACACCTTCATGCTCCTTTCCCGCGAACCCGGCTTCCTGGAGCAGGCCGGCATCTGGATGCTGAGCGCCCGCCGCTGGGACGAGCCGAAGATCGTGGAGCCCTTCCTGCCCGGGTTCGCCAGAAGCCTGAACTACACCGTCGCGCCGCTGTTCGGGATCGACATATGCCGGTTCGCCTTCGCGCCCCATCCGGAGCCCACCGAGAGCCTGCCCCGGACCCGATCCGGGGAGGAACTCTACGGCATCCGGCTCTTCCTGCAGGACCAGGACGGCAGCCAGTGGTCGGTCGGCACCGAGATGGTGACGGAGGACCTGGAGACCGGATATATGCTGGCGCAGACGCTGAACGGCAGGCTCGGTCTCGACGCCGCGGCCTGCCAGATGTTCGCGGAGCAGGTGATGGCGGCCAATCCGGCCGGTCGTCACCCGCAGTCCCGCCCGCTCAGTCCGGGTTAGCCCGGCGGGGATTTGTCCGGGGCGTTTCCTCTTCGGGCCCGCCGGCGCTCGGGCCCGGCACCGTCTCGCCCCGTGCCGCCCGGGCGATGCTGTCGGTGAGATTCGACCAGAACCGCTCCTGAACCCGGCGATTGCGTTCGACGACCTTGTCGCACACCGACTGCATCAGGGCTTCCAGTTCCTCATCCGTGGGCTCGCGGTCGGGGTCCGTCAGATCGACCCATGGAACCGACATGTGATCCACCCTCCTTCCTTCGGTCCTTGCGCGGTGTATCCCGCCGTCCGGAAGCTGCGCAGGGTCGGGTGCTTCCACGCGACCATGGTAGCATGCGCGCATGTCCGCTCGCTCCCGCGGTCGCAGACGAGCGCACTCAGCAGGCTCCTTCCCGCCCCCGGAACCCGTGCGCGAGCGGGGTCTCGTGCTCCGGCCTGTCCACCAGGGCGAGGCCGACAAGCCGCGCTCGGCGGACGATGCGCCGGTCTGCGGCCGGCCAGTCCTCTTCGAGCGCCTGGAACGCGGCGCTGAACGCCGTCAGCGCGCCCGCTTCGACGCGCCCCCGGACCCGGCGCCCGGCGCTGGTGTCGGGCAGGGTGACGGTCGCACGCAGGCCGCAGAGGCCGTCGTCCAGTTCGAGACCCTTCCCGGACCGGGCGAGCGGGGAGCCCCATTCATGGCGGACATGCACCAGCAGGCCGTCCGCCAGCAGGGAGCCGGGCTCGAAGACCTCCTCGAAGGCCCCGCCGATGCACATGGGCGCGCCATAGGGGACCAGCACGCCCTCCAGGACGCCGGGGGCTGTCATCTCGAAGGCGAAGGCGCGCCGCTCGACCGGGCCGGGCTCCCCGGGACCGGGATTCGCCCGCGCGCCCGGCAGACCGGCCCGGCCGGGACCGGCCGGTCCTGTTCCGGGCATCCGGGCATCCGCGGGCCAGGCCGGGCCGCATTCACGCAGGAATTGCGCCAGCCCGGCCTCCTCCATGGACTCCATCCGCCCGGCCAGCGCTTCGGCGGCGAACAATCCTCCCAGCGCGCCCCACCGGTAGTCCTCGATAGCATCGCGCAGCGCGTCGTACCAGAAGCGCAGCGGGCGGTCGCAGATGCGCCAGACCCGCCCGGCATCGCCCCCGGATCCCGTCCGGGGCAGGCTCTCGCGCGGGGGGCCCGGAACCTCCTCGATCAGGCCGAGTTCCGCGCTCATGAACGCCAGACGGCGGTCGAGGACCTCCGGCCCGACATCCGGGAAGGCGGCGCGGACGGCTGCGGTATCGGGCCCAGCCTCTTCGTTCTTCGCCAGAAAGCCGACAATCCGCCCGATTTCGAGCCCGTATTCGATGCACCCCGCAATGTCCGTGTTATGATCGCGTAACTCCGCCACGTTCTTGAAGAGATACAGGGCGAGCCCCAACCGCCAGCAGCGGTCGCTCCGGAAGGCCGCAAAGTCATCCACTTCCCTCTTCGGCCGCCCCCCGGAGAACACCCGGCCTCCCTGCGCGAACATCTCCCAGTCGAGCGGGCGCCCGCCGATGACGGTCCGGAGCAGCGCCAGACGGCGCGGATGGCCCAGCCAGCCCCGGTCGCGGGCGACCGCAACGAGATCCGCGGCGCTCCAGGGCCCGAGCAGCATGGAACGCCCGACGGCGCCCGGCCCAAGGGCGTCGAGGAGGTCCTCCAACGCCAGCGCGCCTTCATCGGCGGGGCGCCGGCCGATCAACCCCTCGGTCAAGTCGAGCCGCTGGCCTCACAGTTTCTGACCGGCGATCAGAACCTCATCAACATCCGTACCGTGGTGCAGTACAGCGTCGCAACACCGGATGAAT
>JAJECZ010000319.1 GCA_022821735.1 Alphaproteobacteria bacterium
ACGCGGCGGTAGCCCGGCCCGACAAGGCGGTCGATGCTGCGCAGCCCGTTATGGCCCGCCGAGCCGCCTCCCGTCTTCACGCGCAGCTTGCCCTCCACAAGGTCGAGCTCGTCGTGGAACACCACCACCTCGGCGAGGCCGGCCTTGTAGAACTGCATCGCCGCGGCCACCGCGCGGCCGGACTCGTTCATGAAGGTCTGCGGTTTAAGCAGCGCCACCCGCTCGTCGCCCAGCCGGCCCTCGCTCACCAGCCCGCGGAAACGCTTGCGGAAGGCGGGAAAGCCGTGCCGGTGGGCGATGGCATCCACCGCCATGAAGCCGATATTGTGGCGGTGGCGGGCGTATCTGGGGCCGGGATTGCCGAGCCCGACAAAGAGTTGCACGGCAGGCGGCCTCCTCTGCCCGGACGATCAATCGGAGGCGGGCTCCTCGCCGGCGCCGGCTTCCTCTTCGCCCTCCTGCCCCTCGTCCTCGACGTCCTCGCCTTCCTCATCCTCGTCCAGGCCGCCGGCAGGCGCCGAGACCGAAACGATCAGCATGTCGTCATCGCCGGCCGGGCGCACGCCCTCCGGCAGCCCGATTTCCGAGAGCCGGATGCCGCTGCCGATCTCCAGCGCCGCAATATCCACTTCCAGCGCCTCCGGAATGCTGTCCGCACGGCAGACGACCTCGACATCGTATTGCGCGACCGCGAGCACGCCGCCGGCGCGCAAGCCGATACAGTCGTCCTGGCCCAGCAGCGATACCGGGACCCTCACATTCAGTTCCGAGGCCGCCGACACGCGCATGAAATCGACATGCAGGGGACGGTCGGTCACCGGATGGCGCTGGACCTCCTTCGGAATGACGCGCTCCCGGCCGGCGCCTTCGATCTCGAGGTCGAGCAGCGTTGCCGTGAAGCCGCCGCGGCCTATCAGCCAGCGCAGCCGGCGGTCCTCGACGGACACCTTCTCCGGCTCCTTGCTGCCGCCATAGACAATGGCCGGCACCCGGCCCTCGCGGCGCAGCGCCCGCGCCGGCCCCGTGCCGGCGCCCTGCCGCGGCAATGCGGCGAGAATGGCGTTTTCGCTCATGATCTTCCGTGTTTCCTGTCTTTTCCGGCCGGCCTAGTTGAACAGGCTCGAGACCGACCGGCTCTGGGTAATCCGCAACACCGCCTCGCCCAGCAGCGGCCCGATGGTGATCTGCCGGATATTCTCCGCTTCCTGCATCGCCTGCGTCGCCTCGATGCTGTCCGTCGTCACCAGCATGTCTATCGGCGACGCCGTGACCCGGTCCACCGCTCCGCCCGACAGCACGCCGTGCGAGACATAGGCCGAGACGCCGCTCGCTCCCTCCTCCATCAACGCCACCGCGGCGTTGCACAGGGTGCCGGCGCTGTCCACGATGTCATCGAATATGACGCAGCGCCGCCCGCCGACCTCGCCGATAATGTTCATCACCTCGGAAACGCCGGCGCGCGGGCGGCGCTTGTCGATGATTGCAAGCTCGCTGTCAAGGCGCCGCGCGAGCGCGCGGGCGCGCACGACTCCGCCGACATCGGGCGAAACGACCACCGGCGCCTCGTCGTTGAACGCCTGCTTCAGGTCCGCCGCGAACACCGGCGCGGCGAACAGGTTGTCGGTCGGTATGTCGAAGAAGCCCTGGATCTGGCCGGCATGGAGGTCCATGGTCAGCACCCGGTGGGCGCCTGCCGTGGTTATCAGGTTGGCGACCAGCTTTGCGGAGATCGGCGTGCGCGGGCCCGTCTTGCGGTCCTGCCGGGCATAGCCGAAATAGGGAATGACGGCGGTGATGCGCCGCGCTGAGCCGCGCTTGAGCGCGTCGATCGCTACCAGCAATTCCATCAGCGTGTCATTGGCCGGGAAGGAGGTTGACTGGACCAGGAACACGTCCTCGCCGCGGACGTTCTCCTCGATCTCGACGAAGACTTCCTTGTCGGAGAAATTCCTGATGCTGGCCGCGGTCAGCGGCACTTCCAGATAGTCGGCGATCGCCTGGGCGAGCGGTCGATTGCTGTTGCCTGCAATAACCTTCATTCGTCCCGCCGCCCCTCTCCCCCGGACGGCGCGGAACCTAACAGTGCGCCCCGAGGCTGTAAATGCCGGTTCATATCCGCGTCGAGAGCGCAATCGCCAGCTTCGAGGCGGTGTTTACGGCGCGGTAGAGCAGGCCGTAGGCCGGCGCCTGCTCGGCTCCGGCATCCAGCGCCGTGTCGCGGTGTTCCAGCTCCTCGGCCCGGAATTCCTCGATGGCCGCCGCCAGTTCCGGCTCCTCGTCCTCCAGCTCGGCGAGCTGGCCCGCATAATGCTCGTCGATGGCCTCCTCAACCGCGACGGTGCAGGCCATCGCCGCCCGCTCGCCGAGTGCGGCCGTGGCGGCGCCGAGGGCGAATCCGGCCAAGTGCCAGAGCGGCTGCAGGGCAGTCGGGCGCGCCCGCCGGGCGGCGAGTTCGGCCTCGAAATAGGCCAGGTGGCGGGCCTCCTGCCGCGCCATGTGCCGGAGCGCCGGGCCGGCCGGTCCGCGCCCGAGCACCGCAAGCTGGCCTTCGTAGATACGCCGCGCGCCGTATTCGCCCGCATGGTTGACGCGGACCATCGCCTCGATGCGCGCCTTCCGCGTCGGGTCTCCGGGAAGGCGCTTCATGCCGCTCCGCTCCTCATGGCCGGACCCCTGCGCCGGAGCGCGCCGGCCGCCATGCCTGCCAGCGCCAGCGAAAGCAGGCCGTTCCAGGCCGCCATGGAGAGGCCGAGGAAGGACCATGCCACCTCGTCGCAGCGCGCGGGTGCGGCATTGAGCAGGCGCTCGCGCAGCTCCGCGACCGTGTCCGCCGGAGGGCCGCCCTCGCAGGCGGCGAGGCCCGCCCACCAGTGCTGCTCGACGCCGGCATGAAAGCCCGCAAGGCCCGCCCCCGCGAGCGCGGCCACGCCCGCAAGCCCCACCGCAAGCGCCGCCGCCGGCCCCCGAACGCCGAGAGCGAGCAGGGCAAGCAGGGCGGTTGCGACATGCGGCCAGCGCTGCCAGATGCACAGCGGGCACGGCTCCAGGCCCCCCAGATGCTGGAAGGCGAACGCCGCGGCCAACGCCGCCAGGCTGCCGCCGGCCAGCGCCGCCGGATGGAGCAGGAACCGCATCAGAGCACCCTCAACAGCAGGAACTACAGCCTCTTCTGGTCCCTGGCGCCTTACTCTGATCAGTTCCAGATGGAGCCATGGGAACT
>JAJECZ010000539.1 GCA_022821735.1 Alphaproteobacteria bacterium
GTCGCCATCGTCGCAAGCCACGGCCCCAGCCGCCCTGCCGCCACTGCGTCCGGCCCGAACCGCACCGCCGCCTCCTGCCCCGGACCCCGATCCGGGGGCGCCACGATCCCGGCCGGCAGCCAGAGCAGCGCCAGCGGCCAGAACCCGTGACGCCCGATCCATCCTCGCCTTTCCATGCCGTATCCCTGCACCGGACGGGGGTGGCGTTCAAGCAGGGCCGGACCGCCTGTCGCCGGGGAGGTGGAGAAGAGCGTGCGGGGAGCGAAGCCGCTAACGGAGAGGGAGCGGCGGCCGTCGCAACCGGGGAGATCGGACATGGCGACATTGCGATATGCGGGGATCGGGGCGCGGGCGACACCGGCGGCCGTGCTGGCGGACATGGAGACGATGGCGGGATGGCTGGTCCGGACCGGCTGGCATCTCTCGAGCGGCGGAGCGGACGGGGCCGACAGCGCGTTCGCCGAGGGAGCGCCGGCCGGGCAGAGGACGATCTGGCTGCCGTGGCGGGGCTATAACGGCCATCGCGGACCGGATTGCCGGGTGCTGTCGGCGGCGGCGATCGCGGCGTGCATGGAGATCGCGGCGCCGCTGCATCCGGCGTGGGAGCGGTGTTCGCCGGCCGTCCGGAAGCTGCATGCCCGGAACGTCGCGATCCTGCTGGGCGAGCGGCTGGACCGGCCGGTCGATGCGGGCGTGTGCTGGAGCGAACGCGGCGCAGTCACCGGCGGCACGGGCATGGCCATCCGTATCGCCGAGGCAAACGGCATCCCGCTGCTGAACCTGGGGTCGATGACGCCGCGTGCCGTCTGCGAGCGCCTGGCCGCGATCCGCCGCGCCGTCCCTCCGTCATAGAGGAAGAGGCGAGCGCCTGCCGGGCGAATGTCCGGCAGGGTGGAGGGAGCGGGTTCCTCGCGCCGATGCCGGACCGGGCACCGGCAGAGGAGATCCCGCCCATGTTCCATCCCGCTTTCCGCTTCGCCCCGCCGACGGGCGGTGACCTGCTGCGCGAGCTCGGCGTGGACCGTCACACCGTCCGCGAGATCGCCGAGGACGAGCGCGCGATCCGCTGTCCCGAGCGCGGCGCGGTCTATCCCGCACACGGCTTCGCGAGCCTCTACCCCGAACCGGCGTTCGGAGACGCGCTGCACGAGGCGGCGCCGTCCGAGCCCTGGGACCCGGCGTCGTCGCTCTCCCCGGCCGACTAGAGGTGGAGGAGGGCTTGAAGAGATTGAACGGTCGGGGGTTCGGGGGAGTGACCCCGGCCCCAATCGTTCTGAACCCATCGTCATCATCCAGACCCATGAGGAGATCGTCATGGCATTCGGACTGAACAAGGTGCAGATCATCGGCCGCCTCGGCGCGGACGTCACCGTGAACCACCTCGCCTCGGGGGGCCGCGTGGCCAACCTGAGCATCGCGACCGACGAGTCGTACATCGATCGCCAGAGCGGCGAGCGGAAGGACCGGACCGAGTGGCACCGGGGCGTCACCTTCCAGGAGGGGCTGATCGACATGCTCGAGAAGCACGCCACCAAGGGCCGCCTGGTCTACATCGAGGGCAAGCTCCAGACCCGCCGCTGGAAGAAGGACGGCGACGACTCCTGGCGCTTCTCGACCGAGATCCTGCTGGTCCCGGGCGGCCGGGTGCAGTTCCTCGACAAGCGGAACGGCAACGGCCAGATGCAGCCCGACCCGGACGCGGCGGGCGACACCGGCTCCGTGCCGGCCGGCGGCGCCCCGGCGCAGACCGGGGACATCGAGGATCCGCCCTTCTAGGCGCTCCCCGCCCATTCCTCCTCCCTCCCGCCTCGGGGGCCGGCGCTTCGGCGTCGGCCCCTTTTTTACAGCCGAGCCGGAGTCCCCCATGCCCGTCCGGCGCGCGCCGCCGGAGTCAGGGGAGAGCGCGGACAAGGGCGTTCGTCTATGTGAGGAGAGAGAGAATGGCGCGCGACAGCATCTTCGCCCAGGGGGCGGTCATCGTCCCCGACTTCGTCACCCCGGCCGAGGAGGAGCGCATCCTCCTGCGGATTTCCCAGGCGCCGTGGATGACCGAGCTCAGCCGCCGGGTGCAGCATTACGGCTACCGCTACAGCTACACCGGCACCAGCCGCCCGGTCCCGGCCGCGCCGTTTCCACGCTGGGCCGAGGTCATGGCGGACCGGCTGCGGGAGCGTTTCGGCGGAACGCTTCCGGTGCAGTGCATCGTCAACGAGTACCGCCCCGGCCAGGGGATCGGCATGCACGCTGACCACCGCGACTTCGGTCCGGTCGTCGCCTCACTGTCGCTCGCCGACGACTGGCCGATGCGCTTCCGCCCGCGCTCCGTGCGCCCCTACGCCCGCGACGGGCAGCCGGGCGACGAGGTCGCGGTGCTGCCCCGCCGTTCTGTCCTCGTCCTCTCGGGCGCCGCGCGCGGTGCGTGGATGCACGGAATCGACCGCACGGACAGCGCGCGCGCGGCCGCCACCCGCCTCTCCGCCACCTTCCGCACCATCGCGCGGTAGCGCCCCGCCGGCCTGCCGCCGTCCGGGCTCCGCGCCCGCGCTTCACCGGCAGGCCCTCGCCCAGCGCCAGCGCCCTGCTGGCGTAGCTGTGCCGGCAGTCGTGAAGCCGCACGTCGTCGAGCCCGGCCGCCGCCCTGACCCGCTTCCAGTGCCCGGAAAGGTAGGCGAGACGGGACCTCGGCCTCGCCCCCCGGAAGACCCAGGGAACGCCGTCCTCCCGCTCGATGCGGTCCAGCACCTTCAGCGCCGGCCCGGTTAGCGGCACCATGCGCGGGCCGGTTTTCGAATCGCGGAGCCGGATGACCCGCCCCGCGCGGTCGATGTCGTCCCATTGCAGGGTGAGGACCTCGTCCGAGCGGCAGCCGGTCAGCATCAAGAGGCGGATCGCCGCGATGGCCGACGGCTGCATCGAACGCTTCTTCTCGAAGGTCTTCAGCACATCGCCGATGCGCCGGAACTCGTCCGGCGTCAGGAAGCGCTCGCGGGGGGTGTCGCGGTAGTGGCGGACATGCCGGCACGGGGTGCTCCCGGGCGGGACCATCTCCCAGCTCTCGGCCAGCGAGAACATCTTCGAGAGCACCCAGATCGTCTGGTTGGCCGCCGCCGGCGTGGCGCGCAGCCGGTGGTGGAGTTCACCCGCATCCTCCGGCCCAACGTCCTTCAGCGCCCTGCTCCCCAGCGTCGGCAGGATGTGGCACTCGATGGCGATGCGGTAGTTCTTCGCCGTCCTCGGCTTGCAACGCGCCGCGACATGGTTCTTCAGGCAGAGTGCCGCCAGGTCGGCGACGGTGGGCTCGGGCGCCGGTTCCGGCGGCTTCGGGTCCTCGCCCCGCTTGATGCGGTCGATGGCTACCGCCGCCTCGCGGCGGCGTTCCTCGACGGTCTTCTCGCCGGCCGGCCCGAGGGTGGCCCGCTTCAGGCCGGCCGGTCCCCGAGACTGAACAATGTAAAGCTTGCGCCCGGTGGCATGGACCCTGACCCCGAAGCCGGCGAGGTCGCGGTCCCAGAAGATGGCATCCTTGCCGCCGGGCCTGAGCCCGTCCACAATCCGCTTGGTGAGCCTGAGGGTGCTGCGTTTCGGCATCGTCGTCGCGCTCCGCTGGAATCGCTCGAATTTCAGTCATCAAACCGTATGCGAGCGGCATCAAATGGGCGGCTATGAAAGGCGACGAAAGGCGGAAAGTCAAGGGGTCAGTACGCGGCGAGGATGGAAAAATACTAACTGTTACAACTCTCTATCATGTTCCCGGCGACAGGCGGCGGCCGGTGGCGGCAGATGGCTACGCTGGTATGCGACCCCGGAACAAGTCCGGGCATGACGGAGTGAGAGAGGTGTGACTGGAGAGAGCACTCTCTGCCCCCCATATGCGGATTGCTCTCAGAATCAAAGCGCTACTTCATCTCGACTTCGATGAAGATCACGTCGTCCGTCTCGCTCGGGTTGATGACGTCGTGCTCGACCCCTTCCTCGCGGAAGTAGGGGGTGCCGAGCACGATATCGATGGTGCGCTCGCCGTCGGGCTCCTTGAGGTGGAGCTGCCCGGTCGTCACCGGCACCACCACGTAGTCGTACTCGTGCCGGTGCCATCCCGTGGCCTCGCCGGGCTTGAAGCGCCACTCGGTGACGCGCACGCGCTCGTTGTCGATCAACTGGGTTGGCGTCGCCGCGCCCATGTGCCCCTCCGCCGCAAGGATTGTTCGCCAGGGAGCGTCGCAGGTTGGCCGTGGCTATGCAAGATCGCGCGGGCTTCACTCCCTGTGCCAGGTGCAATCGGTGGTCGTGATGACCTGGTCGTTGGCTAGGTAGCTGGTCTGGTAGCCGCAGCGCCCCGCCAGCCCGGCGAAGACGCCGGTGCCGCCCGCAAGCTCCAGCTCGCCCTGCCCGCCACCGCCTGCCTCCACGTCGCCCGCGCGCCGCTCGGCCGTGAGATAGAGCGTGTCGCCGGATGCGTTGGTGATCGTGCACGCGGTCTGGAGATCGAGACCGGCGGCCGCGCGCTTGCCGAAGACCACGCACGTGGACAGGTTGTGCCCGCCTTCGACGAATGGCGCGCCGCTGCTCGCGAGGGTGGTGGTGCTGCCTTCCATGCTGCCGCCAAAATACACGCCGTCGGCGTGCTCGATCGACGTGAAGTCCCGAACGTAGGTTGCGATCACGCTGAAGCTGCCGCTCTCCTGCGCGAACGCGCTTGGGGCCGCGCATAGCACGCCCGACAAGGCCAGCATCGCGGCCGCGATACCTCTGATCATCCTCATGTCGCCCTCCCTGACCGGAGAATGGTTCGCCGCGAGATGGTAACCCGGATCATCGCCGCGAACGCCGCAAGAAATCGGGCTCAGGCGTCGTCCTGCTCGCTCTGCACCAGGGACGCGGGATCGACCGCGACGCTCTTGACCAGCGCGTAGACCTGGCTGCCAGGCGCGAGGCCGAGGGTGTCGGCGGAGCGCGCCGTGATCCGCGCCGTGAGCCGCGCGCCGATGTCCACCGCCACGTCGACCGAGGCGCCCCGGCGCGCGCCGATCTCCACGACCGTGCCGCGAAAGACGTTGAGCACGCTGGTCTCGCGCGGCTCGGCGGTCGCCAGCGAGACGTCCCGCGCACGCACGCGGACCCTGAGGCTGCGCCCCGGCGCCAGCCTGAGGCGGGGCACGCGGAGGATGCCCCCCGCGACGCCAAGCTCGGTGAGCCCGTAAGCCCCGTCGTGGCGCTGCACGGTCGCGTCCAGCACCGCGCCGGCGGCCTCGATCCCGGCCAGCGGGTCGAGATCGAGCCGAGCCATGACCTCGGCGGCCGGGCCTGCCGCCGCCACCCTGCCGTCCGCCATGACCACGATGGTGCCCGCGAGCCGCGCCACCTCGTCCACCGCGTGGCTCACGAAGACGATGGGCACGCCGATCTCGTCCCGCAACCGCTCGATGTAGTCGATGACCTGCGCCTTGCGCGGCACGTCGAGCGCGGCCAACGGCTCGTCCATGAGCAGCAGCGCGGGCTGGGCCATGAGCGCGCGGCCCAGCGCCACGCGCTGGCGCTCGCCGCCGGAGAGCGTGCCGGGCCTGCGCCGCAGCAGCGCCTCCAGGCCGAGCAGCGTCACGATCCTCTCCAGCGTCGCGTGGCGCCCCTCCCTCGGCGCGAAGCGCTGCCCGTAGAGCAGGTTCCCGCGCACGCTGAGATGGGGGAAGAGGCGGCCGTCCTGGAACACGTAGCCGATGCGCCGGCGCTCGGGCCTGAGGTTTATTCCGCCCGCAGAATCGAAGAGCACGCGGTCTTCCAGCGCGATCCGCCCGGCGTCCGGCCGCACGAGGCCCGCGATGGCATCGGCCAGCGTGGTCTTGCCGGCGCCCGACGCGCCGAAGAGCGCGACCACGCCGTCGGCCTCGGCGGCGAAGGCCGCGTCGAGGGTGAAGGCACCCCGGCTGAGGCGTGCGCTGACCGTGAGCATCACCCCTCCAGCCTGCGCTTGACGACGCGCGCGAGCAGCTCGGAGCCCACCAGCGCGGCGAAGGCGATGACGATGGCGATCACCATCAGGCGGAACGCGCCGTCGAGCCCGCCCGGCACCTGCGTGTAGGTGTAGAGCGCGAGCGGGAGCGTCCGCGTCTCGCCGGGGATGTTGGAGACGAAGGTGATGGTCGCGCCGAACTCGCCGAGGCAGCGCGCGAAGGCGAGGATCACGCCGGTCAGCACGCCGGGCAGCATCAGCGGCAGGCTGATGCTCGCGAACACCCAGACCGGCGGCGCGCCCAGCGTGCGCGCGGCGACCTCGAGGCGGCGGTCCATGCCCTCTATGGAGAGCCGGATCGCGCGCACCATGAGGGGGAAGGAAACGACGGCCGAGGCCACCGCCGCCCCCTGCCAGGTGAAGGCCAGGGTGATGCCGAACCAGTCGTCGAGCCAGGCGCCGAGCGGCCCCTGCCGGCCGAGCAGCAGCAGCAGCACGAAGCCCACCACCACCGGCGGCAGCACGAGCGGCAGGTGCACCAGCCCGTTGACCACCGACCAGCCGGGGAAGCGATGGCGCGCCAGCAGCCAGGCCACGGCGATGCCCAGGGGCAGGCTGATCAGCACCGCCCAGCCCGCCACCCGCAGGCTGAGCATGATCGCCTCGACCTCCAGCGGGGTCAGCGCCATCGGCTCAATCCACGATGAAGCCGGCGCGGGCGAACGCCGCCCGGCCCTCCGGCCCGGTCAGGAATTCGAAGAAGCGCGCGGCGAGGGACGATTCGCGGCCGGCGATGCGGGCCACCGGGTAGACGATGGGCTCGT
>JAJECZ010000240.1 GCA_022821735.1 Alphaproteobacteria bacterium
CCGCCGCCTTCCTGCTGGACATGCTTGTAGAACTGGTCGATGGCGGCGGTCATCGGCAGGCGCGCGCCGTTGCGCTCGGCCTCGGCAAGGCAGATGGCGAGGTCCTTGCGCATCCAGTCCACGGCGAAACCGAAGTCGAACTTGTCATCGACCATGGTCTGGCCGCGATTGTCCATCTGCCAGGACCCCGCTGCGCCCTTTGAAATGACCTCCAGCACGAGCGGCATGTCGAGGCCCGCCTTGAGGCCCATGTTCAGCGCCTCGGACAGCCCCTGCAGCAGGCCGGCGATCGCGATCTGGTTCACCATCTTGGTGAGCTGCCCGTTGCCGGGCGCGCCCAGCAGCGTCACCGCGCGCCCGTAGCAGGTCATCGCCGGGCGGGCACGCTCGAAGGGCTCGCTGTCACCGCCGCACATAACGGTGAGGACGCCGTTCTCCGCCCCGGCCTGGCCGCCGGAGACGGGCGCATCGATGCAGGCGACGCCGCGTTCCCTGCCTTCCGCGTAAAGCTCGCGCGCAAGGTCGGCGGAAGCGGTGGTGTGGTCCACATACACCGAGCCCGGCCGGATGCCGGCGAAGATGCCGTCATCGCCGTAAACGACGCTGCGCACGTCATCGTCGTTGCCGACGCAGGAGAACACGATGTCCGCGCCTTCCGCCGCCTCGCGGGGCGTTGCAGCCGTGCCGCCTCCATGTGCGGCGGCCCAGTCTTCGGCCTTTTCGCGGGTGCGGTTGTAGACGGTGACCTTGTGGCCGGCGGCAGCGAGATGCCGCGCCATCGGGAAACCCATGACGCCGAGGCCGACGAAGGCGAGCGAAGCAGTGTTCATGGCAGTGAAGTCCGCATGTCGGGAAGCTGCGCCATCATAGCGGGATGCGGCGGATGAGGTCAGTCTCGATCATGCGCCAGACCTCCCAGTCGGGCGCCACCAGCAGGCCCTGGCGCGGTCCGAGCGGCCTGTAGGGCGTGCCGTCGTGCATCGCCACGGCGCCGCCCGCCTCCTCGTGCAGCAGGCAGCCCGCGGCATGGTCCCACGGGTTGAGCCGCGTATAGAGGCCGAAATGCACCCGGCCCGCCAGCCGGGCCAGATATTCCTGTCCGACGCAGCGCGCGTTGAAGCAGTGGCCGAGGCGCCCGCGCCCGCGCCCCCAGATCTCGCGGTATGCGTCGCTGGTCCGGAACCTGTAGCCGTAGATGGCGCCGTTCATGTCGCGGAGATCGGCCGGGCGGGCCACCCTGAGCCTGCGTTCGCCCATGAACGCGCCGCCGCCGCGCTCGGCCGCCGCCATGCGTTTCGAGAAGGGGTCGTAAATCCAGCCGGCGACCGTCTCGCCGCCGATGACGAGCGCCACGATGGTGCAGAAGAGCGGATAGCCCGAGGCGAAATTGGCGGTGCCGTCCAGCGGGTCGACGACCCAGACGGGACGGTCTTCCGCCAGCAGGTCGAGAACGCCGGCATCGTCGGCGACGGCCTCTTCGCCGACCACGGCCGAGCCGGGCAGCAGGTCCGGCAGGCGCTTCGCGAAGCGGGCCTCCATCGCCAGATCGACGGCGGTGACGAAGTCATTCGGCGATTTCTCGCCGATGTCGCCGGGATCGAGGTCGACGAATTGCTGCAGCATTTCGGCTGCGGCGGTCTCGCGGATGACCGACGCAACCCTGTCGAGGTCCACCTTCACGTCGATTCGGCCGGAATCTTCGGGATGCTGCGCTCTTCCTCGGGGCGCCGGTCGGGCGGCGTCACGATGCCGCCGGAGACCACCATCTTGATCCCCTCCTCGACGGTCATGGAAAGCGGGGTCAGGTCCCGCCTCGGCACGAAGAGCAGGAAGCCCGAGGTCGGGTTGGGCGTCGTCGGCAGGAAGATGTTCACCAGCTCGTCTTCCGTCAGGTTCTGGACTTCGCCCTCGGTCTTGCCCGAAACGAAAGCCAGGCACCAGAGGCCGCGCCGGGGATATTCCACCAGCACGACCTGCCGGAAGGCGGTCGATCTGTGCGCCAGAACGGTTTCGAAAATCTGTTTGAGCGCGCCATAGACCGTCCGCACGACGGGCATGCGGTTCAACAGGCGCTCGCCGGCCCGGATCAGCGTCCGGCCCATCAGGCCCGCGGCCAGATAGCCGACCAGCGAAAGCGCGATGATGAAGATGATGAGCCCGATGCCCGGTATAGAGAAGGGCAGATACTGCTCCGGGTTGTAGCCTTCCGGGATGATGGCCCGGATCCTGGAATCGAAGAACTGGATGATCTGCCAGGCCAGCCAGGCGGTGATGCCGATGGGAGCCGTGACGAGGACTCCCGCAATCACGTAGTTGCGGAAGCGCAGCGGCAGGCTGCGCCCGAAGCGGGCCGCCCGCACGCGCGTTCTCCTGCCCCGTCTGCGCCGGTCCTTACGCGCCATCCGCGCTCCCTTCATCGATGGGGCGGCAGATGCGCCCCTTGCGGCCCGGTCCGGGGCCGGAATGGTTCGGCATGATCAGGATCGCTCCGTCGTAGGGCGTCGCGATTTCCCGGTCGCCGTCACGGGCGATGACCGTGCCGGCCCTCTCGAACACCTCGCAGCCGACATAGGGCGCGGCGAACCGGAACCGGTCGGTCCGGGCGACGATGCCATCGGTCACCTCCAGCAGGCGCGGCCGGGGCGGCGCCTTGTCGGCGATATGGTCCTCGACATCGGCCAAGTCGAGGCTTCCGGCAGCCGCGATGAAACGCAGGACCGTGTCGAGCGCATGCGTGGCCGTCGCCGACGCCCAGTGCTCGCCCGCTTCCACCAGCAGCGCGACCTGCGGGTTCGCCGGATCGTTGAAGGGCTCGTGCTCGATCATCCTCAGGCCTTCGACATGGCCCGGCCCGCAGACGACGGTTCCGGGGTAGCCGACCTTCAGGGCGAAGGCCCGCTCCTTCTCCAGGCCGTGGCAGAGCATGAGCGGCACGGATGCCGTGCTCATGGAATGGACGTCCAGCAGGAAATCCGCCTGCTCGAAGACCGGCCGCAACTCGCGGGCGCGTTCCAGCTCGACGCTCCGGCGCGGACCGTCCAGCACCTCGAGCGTCCACACCCGGTTGAAGTCCTCGTCGACGAAGCGCGAGGCGCCGGGGTTCTTCGGGTCGAAGCGCTCGTACGCGGCGATGTTGGCGAAAGAGAGCGTCAGCACGCCCCGCCGCGGCCGGATACCCTGCCGGAACAGGAAATCGAGCGAGATGGCCCCGCATATTTCGTTGCCGTGCGTGATCGCATTGACGAGCACATGCGGGCCCGGAACGCCGCTGTCGAAGCGGTGCACGTAGTCGATGCCCGTATTGCCGGCCCTGTAGGGAGCGATATCGGGGGCTTCGAGTTCCACGGTGAAGCTCGGCATCGGGCTTTCCTCGTCATATGCGGCTGCGGCATCTAACCCGCATTTCCGACGAAGGTCACGGCCCGGCGGCCGGTCAACGGCCGCACAGTCTCCCCGACCCGCCTCCCATCATGCCCGGACGCCCCCTTCGTCACCCCGGACTTGCCTGCCTCCGCGCAGGCGGGGGAGCCGGGGTCCGGGCCCATGACGTCATCCCGGCCCCCGAGCCGGGACACGGACACTCTCGGCCGTCTCAGGCGGTCCGGTCCTGCTCCGGACGGCTGCGGCGGACGCAAACGGTCAGGGGTGGCCTCCCGCCTTCGCGGGGGTGACGGCGGTGGGGGCGGAAGTCCTTACGATACGCGCCCGCTGGCGCGGTCGCTACTCAGGATGAGGGATGAGGCAGGCTCTGCCTGCCCCCGCGAAGGCGGGGGGCGCCCCGGACCCCGTTGGAACGGACCGCGCTCTAGCAGCTCCCTACCTGGAGATTGCCGCTGCAGTTGTTCAGGTCGGAAACATCTTCCAGACACACTTCGATGTCCACGGGCATGGTTTGAGGCTCCGTGGGGTTCACAGCGCTAATAACGCCCGTAAGACAGTTGGCAGAGATATTGCACTTGTTTCCTGTGTTTCTTGAACTAGTCGCGCTGACTCTCGCGTGCAGGCATTCAGGCATAGCAGCACTGCTCTGCCACTCGCTCTCGCACTCTTGGTTGGTGGTCGGGCTACTCGCGCAATCTGTCTCCTGCGCGCCGCCAAGAGTCGGGGCGCCGGTCAGCAACAGGACGGCGGCAAGCGCGACGCCGATACGAAGGGAATTTTTGGGCATGTCGCCGATCCTCCTTGCTTCTGAATCCTTCGAAGGGTCTTCGGAAGGCGCGAACCGGCGATGCTTACGGCGTTTTCAACGCTTGTCGCCCTCCCGGCGGAGGGGATTGGACAGAACTTCCGGCCGAAACCGGTGTCGGAAAATCCGAAATCCGGCGCGGCCCCTCCGGCAGGCTCAGGGCAGGCGGCGTCGCGCGCCCTTTCCTTCTCTTTCGCGAGCAAAACATGAACGATTTGAAATATTTTTGATTCTGTTTGCGATATGATCTTGACATATGGCGGATTGTGGTATGATGGTCTCCAGGGAAGCGGACTCCGGAGCCGCGTCCCCGGTGCTGCGCAGCGCCAGTTTCGGAAAACCCCTAAGAAACCGACGGGAGAGGTGCGCCCTGCGTCTCGCGCGCAATCAGGCGTGCGAACCGCGCCGATACGAACGCGCGCCCGCGCCTGCGCGATTGCGCGCGGCAATGGGTCCGCCGCTCCCTGTCGGACAAGGAGACCTGGATGACCGCAACCGACCCCCGCCCCGCACTGGCGGCGGCGCTCGCCGCAAGGCTGGCCCCGGCCGCCGAAGCCCTCGCCGCTGCGTATGCCGAAGACGCCAGCCTGGAGCTGCCGCCCCCGGACGAGCGCGCCCGCGCCGATCACCACCGCGCCGGGTGCGCCCAACTGGCCCATCTGCGCCAGCTCCTCGCCGTGCTCGACTGGGCCGTCGCCCAACTGCCCGAGCCGGAGCCGGCGTCCTCGGACGACGCGCCGGACGAAGCGTGGGACGCCCCCGACGAGCCGGTTGCGGAGCCGCCCCCGGCGGAGCCCGACTATGACGGCAGCGAGGACGAGTTCCACTATGGCGGCGAGGCTTATGTCGGCAGCCAGAAAACGCCCGAGTTCAAGGCGTGGCTGGAAGACCTCGAACGCCGCCTCGGGCCGGTCCCGCTGGACCAGAGCCGCCCCGACTGCCTGATCGACTGCACTGTCGGCGACCGGACATTCACCGGCAGGCTGACGACGCCCGAATTCAGGGCATGGCGCGAACGCCAGCATCGCCGCACCGAAGCCTCCATCGCACGCTGTCTCGACCGCGCCGGAACCCCGCACCATGACAAAACATGACACTTCCGGGCGGTGCTCTGGCTGCCGCGCCGCGCTGCGTCCGCCGGAACGCGACCTCGTACACCCGCGGGCGGGCCGCTCCCGTATTGCCCGACCGTCGCAGACCGCCGGGAAAGTCGCTTTTTCGGACGCACGCCCTTGAGACAGGCCTCAAACGATCTCCAGTTCCACCGTGCCCAGCGCCTCGTGGGTATAGACGGCGCGGTTGCCGGCCTCCAGGAACTGGGTCGGGACGATGGAGCCGGTCATCACCAGCTCGCCGGCGCGCAGCGGGCGGCCGCGGGCGACGGCGTTGTTGGCGAGCCAAGCCAGCGGCTCGAAGGGGTGGCCCATGGCGTCGCCGCCCCGGCCCTCGCCCACGGGCTTGCCGTCGATCTCCAGGCTGCCGCGCGCGCCCACAAGGTCGAGCGCCTGCCAGTCGGAGACTTCCGGGCCGATCACCACGCCGCCGTTCCAGGCATTGTCGGCGATGAGCTCGAAGGCGTTCATGTTGTTGTAGTCGGCCTCGCGGTCGTCGATGAGCTCGAAGGCGGCCGCGACCGCGCCCACATGGTCCGCGACGCTCTCCCGCGTCCAGGGCCGGCCCGTGTCGGGAAGGTCGTCGGCGAGGCGCACCATCGCCTCGCATTCGAGGCCGATGCGCATCAGCGCCGAGCGCGGCAGGCGCGCGGGCGAGCGGTGGACGCGCTCCGCGAAGATCGCGCCGGCGCAGGGCTGGTCGATGCCGGGCACGACGCGGCGCATGGCGGCGGAGGTGAGCGCCACCTTCCACCCGGCGACGGGCAGGGCGAGGCCGGCGACCAGCGCCGCCTGCACCCGGTAGGCCTCGTCCTCGGACCCCGGCGCGATGCCGGCGGGCAGGCGCTCGAA
>JAJECZ010000082.1 GCA_022821735.1 Alphaproteobacteria bacterium
CGCGTCGATCTCGGTGCGGCGGTTCTCCAGCTCCGCGCGGATCTCCGCCAGCGCCTCGTCCAGCGTGCGCCCGGAAAGCCGGGACTGGAGATAGTTGGAGGCGCGTTGCAGCGCATCGGCCGGCAGGCCCGGAGGCAGCGCCACCATCCGGTTCTCGACCTGGCCCGTCTCGTCCACCAGCACGGCGAGCGCGCGCGCCTCGCCCAGGTTCACGAACTCGATATGGTTCAGCCGCTGCGCCCGCTTCGGCGCGACCACAAGGCCCGCATGGCGCGTCAGGCCCGCCAGCAGCCGGCTCGCCCGCTCCAGGCTCTGCTCCAGCGTGAGGCCTGCCCCGGCCGAGAGCGCCTCGATATCCGCGCATTCGCGGTCGGTCAGCCCGCCGGTTTGCATGATGCCGTCCACGAAGAGGCGCAAGCCCCCGTCCGTCGGCAGCCGTCCGGCCGAGGTGTGCGGCGAGAACAGAAGGCCCAGCTCCTGGAGGTCCGCCATCACATTGCGGATCGTGGCGGGCGAGAGCGGCGTGTCGAGCTTGCGCGCGAGCGTGCGCGAGCCGACCGGCTCGCCCGTTTCCATCCAGGCATCGACGATCAGCCCGAAGACCTCGCGCGAGCGTTCGTCGAGATCGGCAAGTCCCGGCGAGCCGGCCATGCAACAAAGACTCTTCCAAGCGGTGCCCGGACGATTTAGGAACCCGCCGGGCAGGCGTCAACCGGGCGCCCGGCCCGACGAAACGAGCAGCGAGCCCATGAGCGAACCCGTCCGCCCCTCCGGGCGCCGCCCCGACGAACTCCGCGCCGTCACGCTGGAGCCCGACTGGGCGCCCTATGCGGAAGGCTCCTGCCTTGCGGGCTTCGGTTCGACGCGGGTGCTTGCCGCCGCCTCGGTGGAAACCCGCGTGCCGCCCTGGCTGCGCGGGCGCGGGCGCGGCTGGATCACGGCCGAATACGGCATGCTGCCGCGCTCCACCCATGAGCGCACCGACCGCGAGGCGGCGCGCGGGCGCCAGAGCGGACGCACGCAGGAGATCCAGCGCCTGATCGGCCGGTCGCTGCGCGCCGTCGCGGATCTGGAAGCGCTCGGCGAGATCCAGATCCGCATCGACTGCGACGTGCTGCAGGCTGACGGCGGCACGCGCACCGCCGCCGTGACAGGCGGCTATGTGGCGCTGGCGCTCGCCTGCCGGCACCTGCAGCGCATCGGCGCGGTGAAGAAGCCGGTGCTCGCGGACTCGGTCGCCGCCATCTCCTGCGGGCTCTGGCGCGGCCAGCCGGTTCTGGACCTCGACTACGCCGAGGACAGCGATGCCGAAGCCGACGCCAATTTCGTGCTGACCGGGTCCGGCGCCCTGGTCGAGGTGCAGGCGACGGCGGAGAAGACGGCCTTTCCCCGCGACCGGCTGGACGCCCTGCTCGACCTCGCCGAGGCCGGCTGCACCCGGCTCGCGGAGGCGCAGCGCCGGGCGCTCGCCCCGTGATCCGGCGGCTCGTCATCGCCAGCCACAATGCCGGCAAGGTTCGCGAGATCGCGGAACTGCTGGAGCCGCACGGCATCGAAGGCGTGTCGGCCGCCGCGCTCGGTCTGCCGGAGCCGGAGGAAACGGGCGACACCTTCCTCGCCAATGCGGAACTCAAGGCGCGTGCGGCCGTCCGTTCCGGCCTGCCGGCGCTTGCGGACGATTCGGGCCTTGCCGTCGCCGCGCTCGGCGGCGCGCCCGGCATCTATTCCGCCCGATGGGCCGGGCCCGACCGGGATTTCTCGCGCGCCATGGCGGCCGTGCATGAGCGCGTCGGGGACCGGCCCCGCGCGGCCGCCTTCGTCGCGGCTCTGGCGCTGGCCTGGCCGGACGGGCACGTCGAGTCCTTCGAGGGCCGGGTGGAGGGCCGGCTGGTCTGGCCGCCGCGCGGGGAGCGGGGCTTCGGCTACGACCCGGTCTTCGTGCCGGACGGCCATGACGAAACCTTCGGCGAGATGGACCCCGAAGCGAAGTCGCGGATCAGCCACCGGGCCCGCGCCTTTGCGAAGCTGGCCGCAGCCTGCTTCCCATGACGGACCGGGGCTTCGCCGTCTATGTGCATTGGCCGTTCTGCGAGTCCAAATGCCCCTATTGCGACTTCAACAGCCATGTGCGCGAGACCGTGGACCAGGCCGTCTGGCGCGCCGCCCTGCTGGGCTCGCTGGAAAGCTGGGCGGAAGAAACACCGGGGCGCACGGTCGGGAGCGTCTTCTTCGGCGGCGGCACGCCCTCGCTGATGGACCCGGAGACCGCCGGCGCGGTGCTGGAGCGGGTGCGCGCGCTCTGGCCCGTCGCGGACGGTCTCGAAGTGACGCTCGAAGCCAATCCCGGGTCGGTCGAGGTCGGGCGCTTCCGCGCCTTCGCCGGGGCCGGCGTCAACCGGCTCTCGCTCGGCGTCCAGTCGTTCCGGGACGGAGAGCTCGCCTTTCTGGGCCGCCGCCACGACGCGCGCGCCGCCCGCGCGGCTCTCGAACTGGCGCACCGCACCTTCCCGCGCGTTTCCTTCGACCTCATCTATGCGCTGCCGGGCCACACCGCTGCCGAGTGGGCCGCACGCCTTGACGAGGCGCTTGCGCTCGCGGGCGAGCACCTGTCCCTCTACCAGCTCACCATCGAGCCCGGCACGGCGTTTGCCCCGCGCGCTGCGAGGGGCGAATTCCGCATCCCCGATGAAGACGAGGCGGCAGCGCTCTACGAGACTACGCAGGAGCGTCTCGCCGCCGCCGGTCTGCCGGCCTACGAAATCTCGAACCACGCCCGGCCGGGCGCCGCCTGCCGGCACAATCTGGTCTATTGGCGGGGCGGGGAGTGGGTCGGTGTCGGGCCGGGCGCCCACGGCCGCATCGACACGGGCGAAGGGCGCGTCGCGACCGCCGAGCGCCGCGCCCCGGAAGCGTGGCTCGCCGAAGCCGCAGGCAATGGCCGCGCTGCCAGGGAGCGCCGCCTGCTCGAACCGCCGGAGGCCATGCAGGAGCGCGTCCAGACCGGCCTCCGGCTCACGGAAGGCATCCCCGCCGAGGGGCTGGAGCCGGTCGTCGACACGAATCGGCTGGCGCATCTGCGTGATGAAGGGCTGCTCTGCGCGCAGACGGACCGCCTCCGGGCGACGGCCGCCGGCCGGCAGCGCCTCGACGCCGTGGTCCGCTACCTGCTCGCCTGAGACGGGCGCCGCCCCTCAGGCGAAGCGCATCAGGAAGCGGACCAGGCGGCGTGTCCGCGGGCCGAACAGCGTGTCGGTGTAGTAGCTGCCGGCGGCGCGTTTCGACACCTCGCCGAGCGTCGGATAGGGCGCGATCATGCCCGCCAGCGCCCCGATGCGGAGCCTCTGCGAGACCGCCAGCACCCAGGGCTGGATCAGCTCTCCGGCATGGGGGCCGACGATCGTGGCGCCGAGCACCCGCCCCCTCGGCCCGACGACCGCCTTGATGAAGCCTTCGGTGTCGCGCTCCGCCCGGGCGCGGTCGTTTTCGGCGAATTCCTG
>JAJECZ010000139.1 GCA_022821735.1 Alphaproteobacteria bacterium
AGCGCCCGCGAGCGGATACGCACCGTCCACCGCCTTGAGCTCGACCAGGGCCGCGCCGCCGCCGGCGCGCGCCATGGCCCGCATCTCGACCACTTCCGAGACGCGCCCGAGAGAGGCGAAATCGGCCCGGGCGGCGGCGTCTGCCGGCACGTAGGTGGTGCGGACCGCAAGGTCGCCGCCATGCAGGGCGCGGGCGTCGCGGGCAATGCCGGTCTGCACCGCCATGCTGACGGAATGGACCGCCGCAATCGCCGCAACGCCGATGGCGATGCAGAGGAGAAAGATGCGGAAGCCGGTCAGCCCGCCGCGCATTTCGCGCCGCGCCAGCTGCCAGGCGAGCGCGGGATCAGTCCGCAATGCGCCCGTCCTCGATCCGCACCTGGCGCGCGCAGCGCGCCGCAAGGTCCGCATCGTGCGTCACGAGGACGAGCGTCGTGCCGCCGTCCGCGGCGAGGCCGAACAGCGCGTCCAGCGCACGGCGGCCCGTCTCGCCGTCGAGATTGCCGGTCGGCTCGTCGGCGAAGATCGCGGCCGGGGCCGGCCCGAAGGCGCGCGCGATGGCGACCCGTTGCTGCTCGCCGCCGGAAAGCTGGCCCGGATAATGGCCGGTGCGGGCGCCGAGGCCGACCGCCTCCAGGCACGTGCGCGCCCGCTCGAGCGCATCGCGCCGCCCGGCGAGTTCCAGCGGCACGGCCACGTTCTCCAGCGCCGTCATGGTAGCCATCAGGTGGAAGGACTGGAAGACGATGCCGACCTTCTCGCGCCGCAGCATGGCGAGTTCGTCCTCGGTCATGGTCCCCAGGTCGCGGCCGGCGACCGCGACCCGGCCTTCGGTCGCGCGTTCCAGCCCGGCGGCCACCAGCAGGGTCGAGGTCTTGCCGGACCCGGACGGACCGACCACGGCGACCGATTCGCCGGGCGCTACCGCAAGGTCGATGCCGCGCAGGACATTGACCGGACCGGCGGCGCTCACCAATGTCAGGTGGACATCCTCCAGTTCCACCGCCCAGTCCGAGCCTGCCATGCGCGCGCGTTCCGTCTTCCGGCCGATTCCTCCCGAGCCATATGGCCCGGCCGCCGCCCCGTTCAACGCACCGGATGACGCAGCCGGCGCGGGTCGGGTCAGCCGGCCGCGGCAGTCGCCTCGTCGTCGAGAGCGGTTGCGCGCCTGCAGGCCTCGCGCGTGCCGACCCGCTCCCAGTAGGCCTCGAAGGCCGGCCGTCTTTCGATAAGCTCCAACTGCAGGCCCCAACCGATATGGGAGCCGACATAGACATCCGCCGCTGAGAAGGCGTCGCCGGCGACATAGCCGTCGCCGCTAACAGCCGTCTCAAGCGTGTCCATCACCAGCCGGAAATTGCCGTATCCCGCCATGGCCTCCTTATCGGCCGGCAGCTCGAACCCGAAAGCGCGGTTGGCGACGGCCGCCTCAAGCGGACCCGCGGCGAAGAACAGCCAACGGTAATAGGCGCCGCGCCGGCCCGGAGGTGGCGCCAGCCCGACGTCCGGAAAGGCGTCGGCGAGGTAGGCGCAGATCGCCGGGCTTTCGGTGACGACGGTGTCGCCGTGGCGGATCGCCGGCACCTTTCCCATCGGATTGACCGCGAGATAATCCGCAGACTTCATTGCCGGCCCGTAGTCGAGCAGTTCGGTACGATACCCGACCTGCAGTTCCTCCAGCATCCAGCGCACGATCCGTCCGCGGGACATCGGATTGGTGTAAAAGACGAGTTGCGGAGCCATTGCCGTCCCTTGCGCCGTTCGGAGTTCCGATGGAGGCATATCGACCGGAACCGTCCATTCGGCAAGCCGGCAGGCGTCGATGGAGAATGTCTTTCGCGTTCGTCTGCATCCTCCTTGCGACAACATTCCTCAATCTGCCGGACGCCGCGGCTGCCGAAGCGCGGCTGCTGATGCTGGGCGATTCGATCACGGCCGGCTTCGGGCTGGACCCGGAAGACGGGCTGGTAGCTCAGCTGCGCAGGCGGCTCAGGGTGGACGGCATCGACGCGGCAGTGCTGGACGGCGGCGTCTCCGGCGACACGGCGGCAGGCGGGCTCGCGCGCCTCGACTGGATGCTAGGCGACCGGCCGAGCCATGCCGTGGTGGCGCTCGGCGGCAACGATGCGCTGCGCGGGCTCGACCCGGCGGAGACCGAAGCCGCGCTCGCCGCCATTCTCGACCGGCTGGCGGCCGAGGGCATTCCGGTCCTGCTCGCCGGGATGAAGGCGCCGCGCAATCTGGGCCGCGCCTATGTGGAAGCCTTCGACAGCCTCTATCCCCGGCTCGCCGCACGCTACGATGTGGTCTTCTACCCCTTCCTCCTGGAGGGCGTGGCGGCGGACCCGCTGCTCAACCAGCCGGACGGCATCCATCCCAATGCCGAGGGCGCCGCCGCAGTCGCAGCCCGCCTCAAGCCTTACGTCGCGAGCCTTCTGGCGCTATCCTCCGGACGGCCCGGCGCCAGCGGCCGGGAGTAAGGCGGACAGCATGAGCGGCGCGGGAGAAGAGAGACCGGCGGCCATCGCCGCTGGGTTCGGCGAGGGCGGCGACTGGCAGGCGGCGCTCGGCCCCGTCCGGGCGGCGCTGGCGGAAGGCGCCACCGGGGCGAATACCGGCATCGTCTATGTGAGCGACAGCATCGCCGACCGTCTGCCCGAGGTCGTCGAGACGCTCAAGGAAGACACCGGGATCATCGACTGGGCGGGCACGGTCGGCATGGGCGTTTGCGGCACCGGCCGCGCCGCCTTCGGACGGCCCGCAATCGCGGCGGCCGCCTTCGGCTTCCCGGACGACGCCGTGCGCCTCGTGCCCGGCATCAGGGAGGACACGGCCGAAGCGGGCGCGGGCCTCGCCGGCTGGGCCGCTGGACAGGCGCGCGCGACGGCGCTGCTCCATGCCGACCCGCGCAACGGGAACATGGGCGAAATCGTGGCGGAGCTTGCCGAGACGCTCGGCGCGTTCACCGTCGGCGGCATCGCGTCCGCCGAAGGTCCGACGGCCCAGCTTGCCGGCTCCGTCGAGGAGGGGGTGGTCTCGGGCCTGGTCTTCGGCGAGGCCGTCGGCGTTGTCTCGGGGCTCAGCCAGGGCTGCGCGCCCATCGGCCCCGCGCGCACGGTCACGCGCTCCCACAACAACCTCGTGCTGGAGATCGACGGCGAGCCCGCCTTCGACGTGCTTTGCAGCGACCTCGGCCTCGATTCCGTCGCCCGCATCCGCGAGGTCGCGCACTGGCTGCACGCCGCGCGGCCGGTGCCGGGGTCTTCCGAGGCCGACTATCTCGTCCGCAACATCATCGGGCTCGACGCGCAGGACGGCATCGTTGCGCTCGGCGCGCTGATCGATCCGGGCGAGCGCCTGTTCTTCGTGCGGCGCGACCCGGCGGCGGCGGAAGCGGACCTGCGCCGCATGCTGCGGAGCGTGAAGGACCGCCTCTCGCGGCCGGCGCAGGGCGGCGTCTATGTCTCCTGCCTCGCGCGCGGCCCCCACATGTTCGGCACCGAGGACGGCGAGATGGAAATCGTCCGGGAGGAGATCGGCGACCTGCCGCTTGCCGGCTTCTTCGCCAACGGCGAGTTCTCGGGCGGGCGGATCTACGGCTATACGGGCGTCCTCACGCTGTTCGAGTAGCCAGCCGGACCTTGCGCCTCTTCGCCGCGATAGTCCTGCCGGAGGATGTCCGGAGCGAGCTTGCCGGGCTCGCGGGCGGCCTTCCCGGCGCGCGCTGGTCGCCGGAGGAGAACTACCACCTGACGCTGCGCTTCATCGGCGAGGCGGATCGGGGCTTCGCCGAGGAGCTGGCGGACGCGCTCAGCCATGTCGGCAGCGAGGAATTCGAGCTCGCCATCGAGTCGCTGGGCAGCTTCGGGGGTGCGCGGCCGCGGGCGGTCTGGGCGGGCATCGCGCCCTCGGAGCCGCTGAAGGCGCTCAGGCGGCGTGTCGAATCGGCGCTCGTCCGCGCAGGCCTCCCGCCGGAAGAGCGCAAGTTCGCGCCGCACATCACGCTTGCCCGCACGGCCGGCGCGCGCCCGGCCGCCGTCGCCGCCTGGCTGGAGGACCGGGGCGCCTTCCGCCTGCCGGCCTTCGCCGTGGACGGCTTCTCGCTCATGTCGAGCCGGCTCGGCGGCGAGGCGCCGGTCTATCGCGAGGAGGTCCGCTACCCCTTCGGCGGCGAGGCGTTCGCGCCGTGAGCGCGCGCCTTGCGGCGCTTCTGGCGGAGGTGCGCGCCTGCACGCATTGCGCCGAACACCTGCCGCTCGGCCCCCGGCCCGTGCTGTGCGCTCGGGCGACCGCGCGGCTGATGATCGTCGGACAGGCGCCCGGCACGAAGGTCCATGCCAGCGGCGTGCCCTGGGACGACCCCAGCGGCAAGCGGCTGCGCGCCTGGCTCGGCCTCGCGCCGGAGGACTTCTACGACGCCGGCCGGGTGGCGATCCTCCCGATGGGCCTCTGCTATCCGGGCAGGCTGCCGCGCGGCGGCGACGCTCCGCCCCGCCCGGAATGCGCCCCGCTCTGGCACGACCGCCTGCGCGCCGCACTGCCGGCGGTCGAACTGACGGTGCTCGCCGGCAGCTACGCCCAGGCCCGCTATCTCAGCGGGCGGCGCAGGCGGACCCTCGGCGAGACCGTCGCCGCCTGGCGCAGCTACCTACCGGAATTCCTGCCGATCCCGCATCCGAGCTGGCGGGTGAACAACTGGCTGAAACTGAACCCGTGGTTCGAGGCGGAGGTTGTGCCCGAATTGCAGGCGCGCGTGGCGGCGCTCACTTCGCCGTCCAGCCGCCGTCCACCAGCAGGCTCGTCCCGGTAATCAGCGAGGACGCCGGCGAGGCGAGGAACGCCACCGCCGCCGCCACCTCCGCCACTTCGCCGAGCCGCCCGAGCGGGATGCTGTCCAGCACGAATTCGCGGAACTCCCGGTTTTGCAGGAACGGCCCGGCGAGCGGCGTCTCGACGAAGGTGGGGCCCACCGTGTTCGCCCGGATGCGATGGGGCGCAAGCTCGATCGCCATCGCCTTGGTCATGCCTTCGAGCGCGTGCTTGGTCGCGCAATAGACGGTGCGCTCGGGCCCGCCGACATGCCCCATCTGAGACGACATGTTGACGATCGAGCCGCCCTCGCCGCCCTCCGCCATGCGCTGCGCGGCGGCCTGCGCCACGATGAACGCCGCCTTGACATTGAGCGCCAGCATGGCGTCGAGCACCGGTTCCTCGACGTCGAAGAAATGCTGGGGCCGGTTCCAGCCGGCATTGTTGACGAGCACATCCACGCGCGGAAGCTCCGAGAATACCCGCCGCACCGCATCGCTGTCGGTGACGTCCAGCACTGCGGCCTCGGCGCTGCCGCCATCCGCCCTTATTTCCGCCGCCAGGCTTTCCAGCTCGTCGGCCGAGCGCGCCGCCGCTACGACATGCGCCCCCAGTTCCGCCAGCGCCAGCGCGCAGCCGCGGCCGAGACCGCGCCCCGCGCCGGTGACGACGGCCGTCCTGCCGTCGAGCCGCAAGGAGTCCGCGAAGCCCATCTCAGCCTCCGTCCAGAATCGCGACGGCCCGCGTCCAGCCGGCCGAGCCGCGATGCACCTTGACCGGGAAGCAGGCGACCTGGAAGCCGTCCGCCGGCAGGGAGTCAAGGTTGCTGAGCTTCTCCAGGTGGCAATAGCCGATCTCGCGCCCGGCGCGGTGGCCCTCCCAGATCAGGCCGGCGTCGCCCGTCTCCCGCACCCGTTCCTTCGTCCATGAGAAAGGCGCGTCCCAGCTCCAGCCGTCGGTGCCGGTGACGCGCACGCCCCGCTCTAGCAGCCAGAGCGTCGCGGCCTTGCCCATGCCGCAGCCGGCATGGATGAAGTCCTC
>JAJECZ010000087.1 GCA_022821735.1 Alphaproteobacteria bacterium
CTTTTCCGCTTCGCCCGGACCGTCCATGCGCTTTCGGGCGTCACCGTCTTCATGATCCATGCCCGCAAGGCGTGGCTCAAGGGCCTCAGCCCGAAGGAGAACCGGGAGATTCCGCCCCTGCGCTACGAGCTGGCGTTCCGCCTGAAGGCCGAGCGCCCGGACCTGTGCGTCGTACTGAACGGCGGCGTTTCCGGTCTCGACGAGACGGAAGCCTTCCTTGAGGACGGGGCCGTCGATGGCGTCATGCTGGGCCGGGCCGCCTATTCGGACCCCTGGCTGCTCGCGGATGCGGACCGGCGCCTGTTCGGTGCGGAGAACCCGGCGGAGACGCGGCACGAAGCGGTTGAAGCGCTGCTGCCCTACGCCGAACGGCTGGCGGCGGACGGCATCCGCCTGCACGCGCTTGCACGCCATGTCCACGGGCTGTTCCAGGGCTGCCCCGGCGCCCGCGCCTTCCGCCGCCACCTGGCGGAGAACGCCCACCTGCCAGGTGCCGGGCCAGAGGTGTTGGCCGAGGCCGCAAGCCTCGCCGGCCCGCCCGAACGCCTGGCGGCCTGACGGCGCGGCCTGCCGGCTCTCCGCTTCGCCCTTGCCGGGGTGACGGTTGTGCATCGACCTTTCAGCGCGAGCCTGATGAAATTCCCCCTTACCGCGCGGTCCAACCGCCGTCGATTACAAGCTCGGCCCCGGTCATGAACGAGCTGTCGGCCGAGGCGAGGAAGAGGACGCCCGCCGCGATGTCGGCCGGTCCGCCGAGGCGCTTGATCGGGTGCTGGTCCATGACGAACTGGCGCGCGGCATTGTCGGACATGCCGGTGCTGATCCAGCGGTCCAGGACCTGGCCCGCCATGTCGGTTTCGATCAGGCCCGGATGGACCGAGTTCACGCGGATATTGTAGCCGAGTTGGGCGGCTTCGAGCGCCGCCGACTTGGTCAGCAGCCGGACCGCGCCCTTGGACGCGCTGTAGATCCCCGAGAGCGGCGAGCCGACGAGGCCGGCGACGGAGGAGATATTGACGATGCTGGCGGCTTCGGCGCCCGCCGGTATGTTCTTCATCGAGCGGAAGGCGTGCTTTATGCCGAGGAAGACGCCCATGACATTCACGTCCATCAGCCGGCGGTAGTCCTCGACGGACATCTCCTCAAGCTTCGCGTAGCTGTAGACGCCGGCATTGTTGACGAGGATGTTCAGCGCCCCGAACCGCCTCTCGGCTTCGGCGACCGCGCTTTCCCAGCCCGCCTCGTCGGTCACGTCCTGGGCGATGAAATGCGCGTCGCCGCCCGCGGCCCCGATTTCCTCCACCGTCCGGTGGCCGTTCTCCTTGATGAGGTCGGAGACGGCGACCTTCGCTCCCGCCTCCGCCAGCCGCCGCGCGATTCCGGCCCCGATGCCGCGTCCCGCGCCCGTTACCAGCGCAACCTTTCCGTCCACACGGTTCATTCGTCATTGCTCCTTCGGTCAGGACGGCAGCAGGTCCGCCAGTTCGTCGAGCCCCCGGATTTCCGCCATTGGCTGGAAGGGCAGCGTCTCGACCGGTGCGCCTGCGCGGTTGATCCAGACGGCCCGGAAGCCGAAGGCCGCCGCCCCGGCCGCATCCCAGCCGTTGGCCGAAACGAAGCAGACCTGGGCCGGCTGCGCGTCCAGCTCGTCCACCGCAAGCTGGTAAACGGACGGGTGCGGCTTGAAGACGCCGCAGGCATCCACGGAAAGCACCCGGTCCAGAAGAGGGGTCAGCGTGTTGGCGTTGACCGCGGCCGTCAGCATGGTGGGCGTGCCGTTGGAGAGGACCGCCGTGCGCATCCGCCTGTCCTTCAGGGCCTCCAGGCAGGGCCGGGCGTCCGGGAAGGCGTCGAGCGCGAGATAGAGCTGCATCAGCTCGGCCCGGAGCGCGGGGTCGGCCACCTCGCACACCGCCATCGCGTAGTCCAGCGCCTCGCCCGTCACCTGCCAGAAATCGACGTATTTGCCCATCAGCGAGCGCAGCCAGGTGTAGTCGATCTGTTTCTGCCGCCAGACAGCGGAAAGCCGGTCGGCCGACGGCCCGATCCGGACCCGCCTCGCGGCCAGCGGCGCGTTGAAATCGAACAGCGTGCCGTAGGCGTCGAAGACGCAGGCCCGGATGTCCTGGAGGTTGTTGTCGCCCAGCATCGGTGTCCGGCTTCCGGTTGCGGTCGGTTGCGGCCCCAGATTAGCTTGCCGCACGCCGGGGGTGAAACTATGTTTCGCCGAGGCAAGCAGAGGAGGTCCGGCCATGTTCAAGGGATCGCTGGTGGCGTTGATTACCCCGTTCCGCAACGGAGGAGTGGACGAGAAAGCGTTTCAGGACTTCGTCGAATGGCAGATCGCCGAAGGCACGCACGGGCTGGTGCCCTGCGGCACCACGGGCGAATCGCCGACCCTGAGCCATGACGAACACAAGCGCGTGACGGAACTCTGCATCGAAGCGGCGGCGGGCCGGGTTCCGGTTGTCGCAGGGGCCGGCTCCAACTCGACGGCCGAGGCCATCGACCTCGCCGAGCATGCCAAGGCAGCCGGCGCCGACGGCATTCTCGTGGTGACGCCCTACTACAACAAGCCGAACCAGGACGGCCTCTACGAGCATTTCAAGGCGATCAACGATGCCGTCGAGATCCCGATGATCATCTACAACATCCCGCCGCGCTCGGTGGTGGACATGACCGTGGAGACCATGGCGGAGCTCGCCAAGCTGCCGAATGTCGTGGGCGTCAAGGACGCGACCACCGACCTCCAGCGCCCGCTGGAGACGCGCATCGCCGCCGGGCCGGACTTCTGCCAGCTCTCCGGCGAGGATGGCACGGCCCTTCCCTTCCTGATCCAGGGCGGCGTGGGCTGCATTTCGGTCAGCGCCAATGTCGCGCCGAAGCTCTGCTCGATGATGCACGACGCCTGGCAGCAGGGCGCGCTGGAAACGGCGATGCAGATCAACGAGCGCTTGATGCCGCTGCACAAGGCGATGTTCTTCCAGCCGAGCCCGGCCGGCGCCAAATACGGCGCGCATCTTCTGGGGCATTGCGAGCCGGATACGCGCCTGCCGCTCACGCCCGCCGCACCGGCGACGCAGGCCCAGGTGCGCAGCGCCATGACGGGCCTGGAACTGATCGGCTAGCCTCACCCGATGCCCGTCCGGCTGGTTGCCCAGAACCGCCGGGCGCGGCACGACTATTTCATCGAGGACGTGCTCGAGGCCGGGATGCAGCTTTCCGGCAGCGAGGTGAAGTCGCTGCGCGAAGGGCGCGGCTCCATCGTCGAGGCCTATGCGGTCGAGCGGTCGGGCGAGGTCTTCCTCGTCAACGCCCATATCCCGGAATACAAGCCGGCCCGCCATTTCGGGCATGCCGCCAAGCGGCCGCGCAAGCTTCTGCTCCACAGGCGCGAGATCGACCGGCTGGCCGGGGCCGTCCGGCGCGAGGGCGCGACCATCGTGCCGCTCAAGCTCTATTTCAACGAGCGCGGGCGCGCGAAGCTGGAACTCGGCCTCGCCCGGGGCAAGCGCAAGGTGGACAAGCGCCACGCGATCAGGGAACGCGACTGGAAGCGCGACAAGCAGCGCCTGATGAAGGTCCGGGGGTAAGGGGTTGACCCTGCTCGGGGCACAGACATATGCTTGACATATGCTAAGAGGTTGCGGAGCGCGCGGTCGATGACGGCTACCCGCCATGCGAGATTGTTTCGTAACGGCCGGAACCAGGCCGTTCGGATTCCGCGCGAGTTCGAGTTAGCGGCCGACGAGGTGACGATCTGTCAGGAAGGCCACCGCCTCATTATCGAACCTGTGGAGCGCACTCCCACCCTTGCGGAAGTCTTGTCGCGGCTGAAACCGTTGGAAGAAGATTTTCCCGAGATTGCTGACCCGCCATCGCAGCCCGAAGACGTGATTTAACGTGGCGGCTCTTTCCTATCTGCTCGACACCAACATCCTTTCGCAACTGGTAAGGCAGCCGGAGGGCGAAACCGCCAAACGAATTGCCGGGCTCGAACCGGGCAGTTTCGCTACCAGCGTGATTGTGGCTGCCGAACTTCGTTACGGCACTGAACGCCGAGGTTCGCAGCGATTGACCGACCAGGTGGAAGCGATCCTGGCTGCCATAGACGTGCTTCCTCTGGAGGAGACCGCGACCCGGCACTATGGTCAAATCCGTAATCAACTCGAACGAACCGGCCGCCCCATTGGCCTGAACGACCTGCTAATTGCCGCTCACGCCAAGGCGCTGGGTGTCACGCTCGTTACCAACAATACCCGTAAATTCTACCGCGTTCCGGGTCTTGCGATGGAAGACTGGTAGCGAACCGGCGATACCAGACACCTGCACTACCTTCCTACCGGTTCAGCCGGGCCGCCTCCCCGATGACGCGGACGGCTTCCTCGCTGCGTGTGCGCACGGTGATGGCGGTGGCGCCGCTGTCGGCCCAGGCGCGAAAGCGCTGCTTGATGCGGGCCGGCGGGCCGATGAGCGCCTTCATGTCTACCCATTCGTCCGGCACGGCCTCGGCCGCCTCGTCCTTGCGGCCGGCGAGGTAGAGCTCCTGGATGCGCTCGGCGGCGTCCTCGAAGCCGCGCCGGCACATCATGGCGTTGTGGAAGTTTTTATCCCGGTGTCCCATGCCGCCGACATAGAGCGCCTCGCGGGGCTTGAGCGACGCCAGGCCCGCCTTCACATCGTCGCCCAGGATGACATGCGGCGAGGCGACGATCTCGAAATTGTGGAAGCCCTTGCCGTTGCCGGCCCGCGCGAAGCCCTGTTCCAGCCAGGGACGGTATTCGTCCAGCGTGCCGGGCATGAAGCCGAGCGGCAGCCAGCCGTCGGCAATCTCGCCGGTGAGCCGCACCGTCGATTCCGCTCCCGTGCCGAGATAGATCGGGATGTCCGGGTTGGGATGCAGGATCATGCGGAGCGGCTTTCCCATGCCGGCGGAGCCTTCGCCCTCGTAGGGCAGCGAGATTTCCCGGCCGTCATGGGCCACCGGCTCCTCGCGGGCGAAGATTTTCCGCATGATCGCGACGTAATCCTTGATCCGCCAATAGGGGCGGCCCCAAGGCTGGCCGTACCAGCCTTCCACGATCTGCGGCCCCGAAACCCCGATGCCGACGATCATCCGCCCGCCGCCCGCCAATGCATCGATCGTTTGCGCCTGCATGGCGGCGTTGGCGGGCGTGCGCGCGGCAAGCTGGATGATGCCGGTACCGAGCTTGATCCGCTCGGTGACGGCCGCCAGATAGGCGAGCGGCGTCATCGCGTCGGTGCCGTAGGCCTCCGCCGTCCACACCGTGTCGTAGCCGAGCCTGTCGGCGAGCTTCACCAGTTCCGTCGGGAAATCGAGCCGGGCGCCCGAATAGCCGATCGATAGGCCGAGTTTCATGGGAGAAGGTCTCCGGACTTCGGGAAAACGGGTGTGCGCCGCAGACGGCGGAAAGACGCGGCTACTCCGCCGCCTCGCGCCAGGCCCGCGGCATGTCGAAGGGACGGTCGCCGGAAAGGGACGGCACGCGGGCGCGAGCTTCCGCCACACGGGCGGTGTCGATCTCCGCGGTCACGATACCGGGTTCCTCGCCGCCGTCCGCCAGCACCTCGCCCCAGGGCGCGACGATCAGCGAATGGCCGTAGGTGCGCCGGCCCTCGGCGTGCTCGCCCACTTGCGCCGGCGCAACGATGAAGCAGCCGGTCTCGATGGCGCGGGCGCGCAGCAGCACATGCCAGTGCGCGCGGCCCGTGGGGACCGTGAAGGCCGACGGCACGGTGA
>JAJECZ010000516.1 GCA_022821735.1 Alphaproteobacteria bacterium
GGAGGACGCCGCGCTGCCGGAAGCGGAGCGGGTGCGCGGTCGCAAACTCGCCGAATCGCTGTCCATGCCGGCGCTGACGCGCGTCTGGCAGCTTGTCCTGAAAGGCATCCAGGAAGTGAACGCGGCGCCGTCCGCCAAGCCTGCCTTCGAGATGGTGCTGCTGCGCATTGCCTATGCCGCGGGGTTGCCGACGCCCGCCGAGGCGATAGCGCAGCTCCGCTCCGGCGCGCCGGCCGCGACCGCTCAGCCGCCGCAACAAAGAAACGAGCCGCCGCCCGCGCCGCCCTCCGCGCAGGAGAGACGCGAACCGGAACCGGCTCCTGCCCCTCCTCCCGAGCCGCCGCCGCCGACCGAAGAAGAGCTGGCGGCCGCCATGGCCGGAGAACCCGCCCGACCGGCCGGAGACATGCCGGAAACGCCGCCTCCGGAGCCTGTCGAGCTTGCGGACTTCAACGCCGTCGTGGCGCTGTTCGAGGAACGGCGCGAGCCGCGGCTCTATTCGCACCTGGTCCGGGACGCCCATCTCGTCTCCTTCGAGCCGGGGCACATTGCGCTCAGGCTCGGCGAGAAAGCCCCGCCGTCGCTCGCCGCCGATGTCGGCGCCCGCCTCAGCCACTGGACCGCCCGGCCCTGGACGGTGTCCGCGGTCGAAGACGGCGGCGGGGCCACGCTGGCGGAACAGCATGAGGATGCCCGGCGCGACCTGTTCGAACGCGCCAGGCAACACCCGCTTGCACAGCAGACGCTGGAAATCTTCCCCGACGCTGCGATCGCCGATATACGCCCGATCCAGCCGGGCGAGGCGCTGCCCGAGGCCCCCGAGGAACAGGACGACGACCGATGAAGAACCTCGCCAGCATGATGAAGCAGGCCCAGGAAATGCAGCAGAAAATGGCCGAAATGCAGGAAGCGCTGGCCGCCCACGAGGTCGTCGGCAAGGCGGCTGCGGGCATGGTCGAAGTGCGCATGAACGCGAAGGGCGAACTGCTGGGGCTCAGGATCGACCCGAGCCTGATCGACCCGGCCGAGGCGGAGGTCATGGAAGACCTGATTACGGCGGGCTTCAACGATGCACGCACCAAGGCCGAGGCCCATGCGCGCGAGGAGATGCGCCGGCTTACGGGAGGGCTGGAACTCCCGCCCGGCTTCAGCCTGCCGTTCTGACATGCCGCCCGGCGACCTGGAGACGCTGATCCGCCTGCTGGCCCGCCTGCCGGGGCTCGGGCCCCGGTCGGCCCGGCGCGCCGCGCTGCACCTCATCAAGCGGCGCGAAGGGTTGATGGTGCCGCTTGCCCGCGTGCTGGAGGCGGCGTCGGACTCCATCACCGTCTGCTCCGAATGCCGCAACCTGGACACGACCGACCCTTGCGGCATCTGCGCCGATCCGGGGCGCGACACGACCGCGCTGTGCGTCGTCGAGGATGTCTCCGACCTCTGGGCGCTGGAACGGACAGGGGCGTTCCGGGGGCGTTACCATGTGCTTGGCGGCGTGCTCTCGGCGCTCGACGGCGTCGGGCCGGAAGAACTCGGCGTCGCCGCGCTCGTTGCGCGCGCCGGGGCGCCGGGCATCCAGGAGGTGGTGCTGGCGACGGGCGCCACCGTCGAGGGGCAGACCACCGCGCACTACCTGGCGGAACGCCTCGGCGGCTGCGGCGTGTCCGTGACGCGGCTCGCTCACGGCGTGCCGGTCGGAGGCGCGCTCGACTATCTCGACGACGGCACTCTCACCACCGCTCTCCGCGCCCGCCGGCCGCTGTGACGGAAACCTGCTTCAGACGCATTTTGCAGCGGATGCCTTTTGCGCTGCCTCGATATGTCGTAACCGGGATACCGTGAACGATTCGCGCCGGCGCGGCCCGGCGGCAGAATGGATTGGGCGTATGCGAGGGGGTCTTGTCCGGGCGGGAATCGGGGCGGCGCTGGCCGGATGCGCCCTGGCGCTCTCGACTGCATGCTCGTCGGCGGCCCCCGACGCGCCGCCGCCCGTACCGAGTGAGGCCCATGCCGCGCGGAAGGTCGCGAACGGCATTCTGGGCGGCGCCGGGTGGCGGGCGTTCCGGGCTGCGCTGGACGCCGCGTCACGCGGCAAGTGGGAACAGGCGGTCCGGAGCGGGGAACGGGCCGGGCACCCGCTTGCATCGGCCGTGATCGAGTGGCGCCGGCTCCGGAGCCCGGATGCCGATATATCGTTCGCCGAGATCGAGTCGTTCCTGGAGGCCCGTCCGGACTGGCCGGACCGCGCAACGCTGATCCGGCGCGCCGAGGAGCTGATGCCGGAGACATACCCCGACCGGGCCGCGCGTGCCTGGTTCGCCCGGTTTCCGCCGTTGACCGGGCCTGGCAAGCAACGGCTTGCGGAAGCCCTGGTCGCGGACGGAGAGATCGACGCCGGGCGCAAACTGCTCCGCGAAGCCTGGATCGGGGGCGACTTTCCCGAGGACCTGGAGCGGCGTTTCCTCGGAAGGCACCGGAGAGCGCTCGGCGCCGGAGACCACAATCGCCGGCTCGACCGGCTGCTCTGGGACGAGCGCCGCGGCGCGGCCCGGCGCCTGCTCCGACATGCCGGCGAGGGCGAACGGCGGCTCGGGGAGGCGCGGCTCCGGCTGATGGAGCGCAGGCGCGGCGTGGACTGGGCGATCCGTCAGGTGCCGCGGGACCTGCGGCGCCACCCGGGCCTGGTGTTCGAGCGGATCCGCTGGCGCCGGCGCGCGGGCAACGACGCCGGCGCGCGCGACCTGCTCCTCGACCGGCCGGCGGAACTGGTTCGCCCCGGCAAGTGGTGGTCCGAGCAGAACTACCAGGTCCGCGAGGCGGTAAAGCGCGGCCTGTTCGACAAGGCCTACGCCATCGCCTCGCGGCACGGACAGACCGCCGCCGGCCCGTTCTCGGAAGCGGAATGGCTGGCGGGCTGGCTGGCCCTGCGTTTCCTGAACCGACCGGACGCCGCCGCCGGGCACTTCCAGGCCATGTACGACCGGGTGCGTTTCCCGATCAGCCGCGCCCGCGCCGCCTATTGGAGAGGGCGGGCCGCAGAAGCGTCCGGTGACGGGGACCTCGCGGCCGAGTGGTTCCGGCACGCAGCCCGCCATCCGACGGCGTTCTACGGGCAATTAGCCGCCAGGGCCCTGTCGCTCGAAAATCGGTTCCCGGATGCGAAGCCGGCCGCCCCCGGTGAGCGCGAGCGCTTCGAGGCAAGCCCGCTCGTCCAGGCGGCGCGCCTTCTGGGCGAGGTGGAAGACTTCGAGACCATGCGGACCTTCGTGACCCATCTGAGCCGCCGCGCGCGCACGCCCGGCGAGCATCTGCTGGTCAGCCGGCTGGGGCTGGCTTACGGGGCGCCGCATATTTCGGTCGCTGCGGCGAAGCGGGCGTGGCGAAACGGCGTCCCGCTCATGGCCGAGTCCTGGCCACTCGCCTTTGGCGCGGACGATATCGACCGCGTGTCCGGCGCTCCGGAACTGCCCTTGCTGCTGGGCCTGGCGCGGCAGGAGAGCGAGATGGACCCGCAGGCGGTCAGCCGGTCCGGGGCGATGGGCCTGATGCAGCTTATGCCCGCCACCGCAAGGCAAGTCTCCCGCGAGCTCGGCATGGCCTACAGCCGCTCCCGGCTGCGGGGCGACCGGGGCTACAACATCGCGCTCGGCAGCGCCTATCTGGCGGAACTGCTGGAGACCTTCGATGGCAACGAGGCGCTCGCGCTCGCCGCCTACAATGCCGGACCGAACCGCGTCCGGGAATGGCTGCGCATCTATGGCGACCCGCGCAGCGGCAGGGTCGATCCCATAGACTGGATCGAACTGGTGCCCTACGCCGAAACCCGCAACTACATCCAGCGCGTGCTCGAAAGCGCTGAGGTTTACCGCCACCGGCTGAAAGGCGCCCGGGACACTGCCGACGCCCGGGCCGCGATCCGGAAAACCGCGGCTATCGACTGAAACGCAGCCCGTTCAGAGCGTCACCACCACCTTGCCCGTGGCCTGCCGCTCCGTCAGGCGGCGGATGGCTTTGGGGACATCCTCCAGGCTCCAGGTCTCGGTCACGCGGGGCGTCACCTTTCCCTCGCGGTACCAGGCGGCCAGTTCCTCCATGCTGCGGAGCAGCAGGTCGGGGCGCTCGCGGCGGAAATAGCGCATGGAGGAGCCCATGGCCGAGCGGTGCTTGACCAGCAGGCGGTTGGCCGGGATGCGCGGCACGCCCGCGACGAACCCGATCAGCAGGATGCGCCCGCCCCAGGCCAGCGAGGAGAGCGCCTCGTCGAACAGCGGGCCGCCGACCGGGTCATAGACGACGTCGACGCCCTGCCCGTCCGTCAACTCCGCCACACGCTCCTTCAGGCTTTCGGCGCCGTAGTCGATGCCCTCGTCCGCGCCATGCCGGGCGGCGAGCGCGAGGCGCTCCGGGCTGCTCGCCGCCGCGATCACCCTTGCGCCGAGAGCCTTGCCGCACTCCACGGCCGCCAGCCCGACGCCGCCTGCCGCGCCCAGCACCAGCATGGTCTCGCCCGCCTTCAGGTCCGCCTGCCAGCGGATCGCGACATGGGAGGAGACCCAGGCCGTCGGGAAGGCGGCGGCCTCCATGTCCGACATTCCCTCCGGCACGAGGAAGGCTTCGGTCTCGCGCGCGACGGCGGTTTCCGCATAGCCGCCCCACCAGAGGATCGCCATGACGCGGTCGCCCACGGCCAGCCGCTCGCAGCCGGGACCGACCGCCGCGACCTCGCCCGCTGCCTCCAGCCCCGGCACGAAAGGGTGCGCCGGGCGGGTCTGGTAGTTGCCGGCGACCATGATCGCATCGGCGAAATTGACGCCGGCTGCCGCGACCCGGATCGCAACCTCTCCCTCGCCGGGCGCGGGCTCCGGCATATCGCGGACTTCGAGGCTTTCGACCTCGCCCCAGGCGGAGCAGACGGCGGCGCGCATATGTTACGGCTTTCCTTGACGGCGGGGACGGGAGCCGGGAGTTTAGCGCCTTCCGCAGACGGAGCCAGTCGATGCTCGACGATGCCGCCCTGGACCTGATTTTCCGCAAGGCCCGCACCCACAACGCCTGGCGCGACCGCCCGGTGACCGATGACGATATCCGCCGCATCTACGAGCTGATGAAGTGGGGCCCGACGAGCGCCAATATTAGCCCGGCCCGCTTCGTCTTCGTGCGCTCGCCGGAGGCCAAGGCGAAGCTCGCGCCTGCGCTCTCCTCCGGCAATCTGGACAAGACGATGGCCGCCCCGGCGACGGCCGTGATCGGCTACGACGTGCGCTTCTTCGAGCGCATGGACTACCTCTTCCCGCATGACGACTTCATGGCCAACCTCTACCGCGACGACCCGGTGGCGGCGGAGGAGGCGGGCTTCCGCAACGCGACACTGCAGGGCGCCTATTTCATGATCGCGGCCCGCTCGCTCGGCTTCGACATCGGCGCCATGTCCGGCTTCGACAAGGACATGGCGACGGCCGCCTTCTTTTCCGGCACGAGCGTCAAGGCCAACTTCCTCTGCAATATCGGCCACGGCGACGAGTCGGTGCTGTTCCCGCGCCACCCGAGGCTCGTTTTCGACGACGCCTGCCGGTTCGCCTGAACGCCAGCGGGCCGCCCGACAGCATGGCTGCACAAGACAGGATCGAGGTGTTCGGGCGGCGGAACGCAAGCAACGTCCTGCCGGTCATGTGGACCGTCGGGGAACTCGAAATCCCCTGCACCCGCCACGATACGGGGGGCTCCTTCGGTGGAACCGGGACCCGGGATTACCTGGCGATGAACCCGAACGGGAGAATCCCCACCCTCAGGGACGGGGATTTCGTGCTGTGGGAATCGAACGCCATCGTCCGCTATCTGTGCAGGCGCCATGACGGGCACGGCGCCCTGCTGCCCCGGTCCGAGGAGGGATATGCGCTCGCGGACCAGTGGATGGACTGGCACAAGACCACGCTCTACCCGCCCTACATCGACCTGACATGGGCCCTTGTCAGGACCGAGCCGGCGGTTCGCGACCGCAGGAGGATCGAGGACCTGCAGGCGCAGACCGAAACCGGCCTCGCCATTCTGGACAAACACCTCGCCCGGACCGGCCACGCCGTCGACGATCGTTTCACAATGGCGGACATTCCGCTCGGGGCGCTCGTCCATCGGTATCTGAACCTCGAAATCGAACGGCCGGCCTTCCCGCACATCGCGTCATGGTATGCGCGGCTGTCGAAGCGCCCGGCCTTCATCGAGCATGTGATGTTCCCGTTCGGGAACGATCCGGGCGAATGGTACCGCCTAGAGCGCGAGACCCCGTGACGACTCTCTAACCCCCACGCTCCGCCAGCATTGCCTCGGCGGCGCGCAGGCCGGTGGCGACGGCCTTGGCGAGGCCGCCCAGATAGGCGGCGCGGGGACCGCCTTCCATGCCGCCGGCGGCGGAGCCGGCTGCGAACAGGCCGGGTATCGGC
>JAJECZ010000218.1 GCA_022821735.1 Alphaproteobacteria bacterium
CAATGATTCGTTGGCGCAGGTCCATCGAGTGGCCGTATCCCATTGGGGTCTCTCCTATCTGTGCTCCATTGGGGTTTGCTGTGAGGGGAGGCGAAGTAGAGCACTCATTGGTGACTCTTATCAATGTTAAAACGCTCTAGCTTGTGGCGAAACGCCTCGATGTCCCACTCGTCCTCCAACAAAGGCGACACCCCGGCTTCCAAGAGCGCCACGGCTTCTACCATGTTGAGACCCAGGAACGTCGACGACGCCAGCGACACCAGTTCACAGGCAACCGGCCCGAAAGACAGATGCGCAGTGGCGCCGTAGAGCTTGTAAGCCCACAGGGAGATGTCGCCGCACCAGGCGCCGTCGGCCGTGGTCCACGGCCAGTAAGGCTCCCACATCGAAAAGTGCGTCAGGTTTTCCACCAGGTCTTGATGGGACCAGTCCGCCACCTTCTGCACCGGCGCGCCGGCTGCGGCCTTGTCCAGCACGTTCGCCAGTTCGTTCAGACGCGATTCCCTGAGCGCCTGCCCGACCAGCGCCCAGGCGTCCTGCGGCGGCATCCCACGAGCGCAACGCCGCAAGACCTCGGCCGCCATCTTCGGCGTGACGCCCCGCAGGCAGCCGTACAGCCCCGAAGGACGAAGCAGCGCGTTCGCCAGTGCCTCGTTGACCACAAACCCGCACCCCTCGGCCTGTTCGCCCAGACCCAGGGCCCGGCGCGCCAGCAGCCACGCCTGGCGCTCACTGAACTCGTCGTCTATGTCCTCGTCGACCCAGTTCTCGTAGGCGTCTTCCTCATGCTCGTAATCGTTATAGTAACCGCCCCGCTCCTGGGCGAGTTCCACCGCCCAGTCTTCGATCGAGCCGATGAAATAGTCGTCGTCGCCAAAGATGAAGCCGGGCGGACGGTCCCAGAACTGCAAGTCGCTCGACATGAAAAAGCCGTCCATGCTGTCGAAGAACTCCAGGACCAGACAATCTTCCGGCACGATTTCCACCCGACCCACATGCTCCACGAGCTCCGCCAACAGCCGCATGAAATTCACGTTCACAGCTTCCTCCTCCTCAAATGTTCACGTTAAGTCCAAAGACAGGATTCGTCGGCGCCCATGGACCATTTCCTCGCTGAGGATGCGTCAGGCGCGGTCGTCCAAGGCTTTTTGTGCCTCCGTTTTCAGACCCTTCCGCGCTGGCCCGCCCGCCGCCGGACGCGGCCTGCTGGCGCACGAGGCCCAGGACTACACGGAATGGGGCGCCGCCGGTGCCCTGCGCTTCGATCCCGGAAGGCAGGGCAGAGGATTCACGGCGTCCATCACGCCGACGTGGGGCCCGGCGTCAAGCGGCCTGTCTCGTCTGTGGGACCAGGCGGGCGCCGCCGGCCTGGTCGGGCATGACCCGCTGACGACCACTGCCGCCGGCCGCCTCGAAGCGGAGCTCGGCTACGGCCTGGCGACCCTGCAGGGCCCCGGCCTGCTGACCCCATATGCGCGTGTAGCCCTGAAGGAAGGCGCCGACCAGGCGTGGCTTCTGGGCACCCGTCTGGCATTGGCCGAATCCCTCAACCTCAGGCTGGAGGCCAGTCGCCGGGCAAGAGAGGGAGAGACGGCGGCCCATGAACTGGCGCTGCGCGCCAACCTGGGCTTCTGAGGGGCGTCCGGTTATCTGAACAGGCGCCGGTCGCACACGGCGCCCGGACTTGGCAACGCCACGGCGGCGGCGCTGCTGGCCGAGGGCCGTTCGGTGCGCGACACCGCCGTCGCGGCCGGCTATCGGGAAAACTACGTCCGCTGGCGCTTCCGCTCCTCTGGTCACCTTCCTCCCGACCCCTGCCCCAATCCCTATATCTTCAATTTTGAAGGGGTTGCGGACTTTCCGAATTGTGTACGCTGCCCTGCCGCTGTCCCAATTCCGGGTAACGGCCGGGGTAGTCAGCGCACAGCCGCGCGATGGCGCGGCCGGTACGGTCCCGCCCTTCAATACCCCTTCAACATGAGGTTCGGCGCCATGTCGTCTTGCGCACCGGAAATCAGGTGGGCCGCCTTGGCCATTGCGAGGCGCTTCGCCTCGTCCGGCCCGCGCCAGGGACGCCGACCCCGCCCTTCGACCGGCTCAACGCACGATCTGAATTCCCGCCTCCGCCGTCCGGCGCGGCCTGCTTCCCTCTCCTCTTTCCGCACCTTGCGGCGGCGCTTGGGGGCCTGGGCGGCGGCGCTGGGCGTGCTGGCGTTCCTCGCTCTTGCCGTGCCGGCGGCGCACGCGGACCCCGCCGGCCCCGCGCTGGTCGGGGGCACCGTGGGGGCGTGGGACCCGAACGACTGGCATGGGAGTGGGACGCGGGTGAGGCTCTACTTCAGCGAGGAGCTGGACCCCGCCTTCGTGCCCGTGGGGAACGACGACATCGTCCTGTTCCGCCAGAACATCTACCATTACGACGAGAACGGCCCGACGAGCGTGGGCCACATAGGACGGTATCGGAACTTCTCCGTGCAGGTGGACGGGAAGACGCTGGTGCTGCGGCTTCGTCGCGGGACGCACGCGAGCAACTTCATCTACACGGTCCGGATCGACGACACGGCCAGAATTCGGGACCGGTCGGGCAACCAGGCGGAAACGACGACGGAGCCGGTCGAGCTCGCCAACCCGTATGGGGCGGGGAGCTTCTTGCCGGCGGCGCCGGGCGCGCCCCGGCTCGCGGCGACGGACCCGGCCGCGGTGGACGGCAGCACGCTGACGCTGAGGTTCGACCAGACGCTGGCTCCGTTCGTGAAGGCCGCGGGAACGGGCGGCTTCACGGTCTCGGGCGCGGCGGTGGCGACGGCGGTCACGCACGTGGAGGGCCACGCGACGACGGTGACGCTGACGCTCGACCGGGAGGTGGGCGCCAGCGAGGCCGGCATCGCGCTGAGCTACGTGGCGGGGACGCCGGCGATCAAGAACCTGTACAACCAGAAGGCGGGCGGGTTCGCGAGCCGGTCGGTGGCGAACGCGCGGGCGGACACGACGGCGCCGGCGCTGGTGGCGGGCGCGAGCACGATTGCCGGCACCGACGTGCGGCTGCGCTTCAGCGAGGCGATGGACGAGGCGGACCCGAAGCCGGCGGCCAGCCAGTTCGTTCTCGACACCGGCACGGGCGGCACGGACCTCGGCAGCGTCACCCTGGCGAGCATCGACGGGAGCGTGGTGCGGCTGAGCACGCAGCACGCGGCGACGGCGTCGGACACGGTGACGGTCAGCATCACGGACACGAGCAACATCCGCGACCTTGCCGGCAACGCGATGGCCTCGGTGAGCGGGCTCGGGCTGTCCAACACGGGCGGGACCGCGCCGGGCGGGCCCGTGCTTGCGGGGACGGACCCGGCGGTGCTGGAGGGCAACGTGCTGACGCTCGCCTTCGACCAATCGCTGGACCCGGCGAGCGTACCGCCGGCGTCGGCGCTCTCGGTCTCAGGGGGGTGGCCGGCGGCGATCGTGGACGCGGTCGCGGTCGACGGCGCGCGGGCGCTGCTGACGCTGCGCCGCGCGGTGCCGGGGGACACGAGGGGGATTGCGGTGAGCTACGCCGCGGGGCAGGGGCTGCGCAACCTGTGGGGCGAGGCGGCGTCGGGGATCGACGGCCAGGCGGTGCGGGTCGCGGGGCCGGACGCGGTGCCGCCGGCGCTGGTGCGCGCGGAGATAAGCGGCGCGGAGCTCAAGCTGTTCTTCGACGAGGCGCTGGATGCGGCGTCGACGCCGCCGGGGGCGGCGTTCTCGGTCCGGAAATGGTGGCCGCCGGTTCCGGGCACGGGCACGGCGGCCATTCAGGACAAGGTCGTCACCGTGACGCTGGGCTCGGCTGGGTCTTGGGACGAGGTGTGGTACGCCCCGTACCTGGCGGGCGGCAGTCCGCTGCGGGACGTGGCGGGTAACGAGGTGCCGGGGGTGGGCTGTTGGGGGGACAAGCAATGCACGGACTACGGGTGGGGTCCGCCGAGGCTGGTCTCGGGCACGGTCAGCGGCCAGAGCGTGACGCTGCGCTTCAGCGAGGCGCTGGACGAGTCGTCGGTGCCGGAGGCCAGCGCGTTCTCGGTCACGGTCGACGAGGCGGCGGTCACCCCCGGCGGCATCGCGGTGGCCGGGGTCGCGGTCTCGATGGAGCTGCCGGACCCCGCCGGGCCGGATGCGGTGGTGAAGGTCGGCTTCGCCGGCACGACCGGCATCCGCGACCTCGAGGGCATCGAGGCGGTGCTGGAGGACGGCGCGTACACGCTGACCAACCTGGCCGCCGCGGACCCGGGTGCGCCGGCGGTGACGGCGGTCGAGGTGGTCTCGGACGCGGGAAGCGACGCCACCTACGCGCTCGGCGAGGCCATCCGGGTGACGCTCACCTTCGACGAGGCGGCGGAGGTCGACACCGAGGGCGGCGCGCCGCGGCTCAAGCTCGACATGGACCCGGCCGACTGGGGCGAGAAGTGGGCGAGCTACGAGAGCGGCACGGGCACAACGGCGCTCACCTTCGCCTACCGGGTGGCGGAGCCGAACGAGTCGACCGAGGGCATCGCGGTGCTCGCGGACACGCTGGAGCTCAATGGCGGAACCATCGGCTCGGCGGAGACGGAAGCGGACGCGGACCTTTCGCATGGGGGCCTGGACCACGACCCGGCCCACAAGGTCGACTGGCGGCTCGTGGCGGGCGCGCCGGTGGCGACCGGTGTCGCGGTCTCGTCGTCCCCTGCCTCCGGCGACACCTACGGGTCGGGCGAGGCGATCCGGGTGACGCTCACCTTCGACGAGGCGATGGCCGTCGACCCGGCCGGCGGCGCGCCGCGCCTGAAGATCGACATGGACCCGGCCGACTGGGGCGAGAAGTGGGCGGAGTACGAGAGCGGGACCGGCACCGCCGCGCTGCTCTTCGCCTACGAGGTGGTCGAGCCCAACGAGTCCACGCAAGGCATCGCGGTGCTGGCGGACACGCTGGAGACGAACGGCGGGACGCTCCGCTCGGCAGCGACGGCGACGGACGCGAACCTGGGGCATGCGGGCATCGGCCACCACCCGGACCACAAGGTCGACTGGTCGCTGACGACGAACACCCCGGCCACCGGAGCGCCCGTAATCGAGGGCGACCCTCAGGTAGGCGGGACGCTCACCGCGTCGTCCGGTGACATCGCCGACGCCGACGGCCTCGCCGGCGCCTCGTTCGCCTGGCAGTGGATCCACGTCGACGGCGGCGCCGAGGCGGACATCGCCGGCGCCACGGAGAACGGCTACACCCTCGCCGAGGCCGACGAGGGCAAGACTATCCGCGTGCGCGCGACCTTCACGGACGACGCCGGCAACGCCGAGTCGGCCGCGAGCGCCGCCACCGACACCGTCGCCTCCCGCCCGCCTTTGACGGCCGTCTTCCACGGCGTACCGGCGGCGCACGACGGCGCCAGGCGGTTCGACTTCGAGCTGCGCTTCAGCGAGGACTTCGGCGGCAAGCTCGACTACCGCACCCTGCGCGACCACGCGTTGTCGGCCGAAGGCGGCCGGGTGGTGGCCGCCATTCGCGCGGCGCCGAACCAGAACCGGCGCTGGACGGTCGAGGTGCGCCCAAGCTCGACCGCGAACGTGATGGTGACCCTGGCCGCCACCACCGACTGCACCGCCGCCGCCGCCATCTGCACGCCCGACGGCCGACCGCTCTCCAACTCGCCGTCGGTCACCGTGGCCGGCCCGCCGAACAGCCCTGCCACCGGCGCGCCAATGATTGACGGAACGGTGCGGGTCGGCGAGACCCTGACCGCCTCCACGGCGGGCATCGCCGACGCAGACGGCCTCGACAGCGCCACGTTCGCCTTCCAGTGGATCCGCGTCGAAAACGGCGCCCAGGCCGACATCGCAGGCGCCGCCGGGTCCAGCTACCTCCTCGCCGACACCGACGAGGGCAACACCATCCGCGTGCGCGTGTCCTTCACCGACGACGCCGGCAACGCCGAGGCCCTGACCAGCGCCCCCACCGCGCCGGTCGCGCCGCGCCCGCAGCCGCCCAGGGTCACCGGCGTGGCAGTGGTCTCGGACCCCGGCCCCGACGACATCTATGAACTGCAGGACCGCATCCTCGTGCAACTGACTTTCGACGAGGCGGTGAGCGTCGACACGGCGGATGGCCCGCCGCTGCTGACCATCGACATGGACCCGGCGCACTGGGGCGCCAAGCAGGCGGCCTACTCGCAGGGCTCCGGCACCGAGGCCCTGTCCTTCGCCTACACCGTCGTGTGGCCCAACGAGTCGACGCAGGGCATCGCCGTGCTCGCCGACACCCTGTCGCTGAACGGTGCGGCGATCCGTTCGGCCGCCACGAATGTGGACGCCGTCCTCGCGCACACCGGGCTGGGCCACGACCCGGCCCACAAGGTGGACTGGCGCCCGGTGCTGTCGGTGGCGGACGCCGAGGCCCGCGAGGCCGCCGGCGCCGCCGTCGAGTTCACGGTGACGCTCAGCCGCACCGCCCAGCACGCCGTGAGGGTGCACTACGCCACCTCGGACGGCACGGCGATCGCCGGCGAGGACTACACGGCGACGGTGGGCACGCTGACGTTTCCCCCCGGCGTAACGACACAGACGGTAGAGATTTCCCTGATCGACGACGCCGTCGACGAGGGACACGAGACCTTTACCCTGACACTCTCCAACCCCGACGGCGCCCGCATCGGCGACGGCGAGGCCACCGGCACCATCATCAACACGGACGAGATGCCCAAGGCGTGGACGGCGCGCTTCGGGCGCACCGTAGCCGTGCACGTCGTCGACGCCGTGGAGGCCCGCCTGCAGGCGGCACCCGCGCCTTTCGTGCAGTTGGGCGGCCACCGCCTGGGCGGCGCCCCGGATGACCAGGAAACCGTGCGCCGCCTGGCCCCGCAAGGCGATCTGTGGGCAGAGGATAATCAGCCCGACCCCGCCGAGCAGAACCTCACTTTCAGGGACCTGCTGCTCGGCAGCGCCTTCCACCTGGTGTCGAACCCCGAAGACCAGGCGACAGGCCCGCGCCTCAGCGCCTGGGGCCGCGTGGCCAGCAGCGGCTTCGACGCCCGCGAGGACGAGCTGTCGCTCGACGGCACCGTGACCACCGCCGCCCTCGGCGTCGACGGCGCCTGGAAGCGCTGGCTCAGCGGCCTCCTCATGGCCTACAGCGAGGGCGACGGCTCCTTCACCCACGAGGGCCTGCCCGGCGGCGACGTGTCCAGCAGCCTGACCAGCCTGCACCCCTACGTCGCCTACACCATCAGCGACCGGGTGCGCCTGTGGGGCCTGGTCGGCTACGGCGGCGGCTCGCTACACCTGCGGCTCGAGGACGGCCGCGCCATGCACACCGACCTGGCGCTGACCATGGGCGCCCTGGGCGCCCGCGGCAGCCTGCTTAACCCCGCCCACCCGAGCGGCCTTGAGCTGGCCCTGCGCTCCGACGTCATGTGGATGCGCATGGACAGCGCCAAGGCCGACAACCTGGCCGCCACCCAGGCCGAAGTGAGCCGCCTGCGCCTGGTGCTGGAGGGCTCGCGCACGCTCGCCCTCGCCGGCGGCTCCTTCACCCCGTCGCTGGAACTTGGCCTGCGCCGCGACGGCGGCGACGCCGAGACGGGCACCGGCCTGGAAGTCGGCGGCAGCCTCCGCTACTCGTCGACGTGGGGCCTGAGCATCGAGGCGTCGGCGCGCGCCCTGCTGGCGCACGAGGCGCAGGGCTACCGCGAATGGGGCGCCGGCGGCGCCCTGCGCTTCGACCCCGGCAGGCAGGGCAGAGGATTCACCGCGTCCATCACGCCGACGTGGGGCTCGGCGTCAAGCGGCCTGTCCCGCCTGTGGGACCAGGCCGGCACCGCCGGCCTGGTCGCGCATGACCCGCTGGCGACCACCGCCGCCGGCCGCCTCGATGCCGAGTTCGGCTACGGCCTGGCGACCCTGCAGGGCCGCGGCCTGCTGACCCCGTATGCGCGTGTGGCCCTGACGGAAGGCGCCGACCAGGCGTGGCACCTGGGCACCCGCCTGGCATTGGCCGAGTCGCTGAACCTGAGCCTGGAGGCCAGCCGCCGGGCAAGAGAGGGGGAGACGGCGGCCCATGAACTGGCGCTGCGCGCCAACCTGGGGTTTTAAGGGGCGCTCGGAAGTCTGAGCGGGGGTGCCGTCGGGCGACTCCCCGGAGCGTCGTTGCGTTCGCCTGTCCCCCGCCCCTTCATCGCCAGGCGGGGCTTCGACAAAGCCTGTCCTGACCCTTCGACTTCGCTCAGGATTGTTGAAGGGCTCAGCCGGGACGTGGTACGCGGCGGTGTGCTGCCCATACCTGCGGGAAATGGACGACCCGCCGGCCCCGCCTCCGGGGACGGGATCTTATCCAGGGGTGGGCGGGGCCTGTCCCTGGTGTGTAGCAGCAGCGGTTTGCGCGGCGCCGGCAGGGACTTCGCTTCGCTGCCGGATGCCAAGAGCGCCGCCGCGGCACTGAATGTCCGTCATACCGCGAGCACCAAACTGCTTTGGCGCCCGCCAATAAAGAAGGAGAGACACATGCGATTCCGTGCAGTGGTTGTGTGCAGCATGTTGGCAGCAAGTCTGGTCTGGACCGGCTCAGCACTCGGGCAGCATTCACTTGCAGACCTTGCCCAGCGAGTCGATCAACTGTTCAGGCTGCTTGACCATTCGATCATCCTGACGGATCAGGACTGCGCCATCATTGGAGACAACTGGAAGCGCTACGAAGCACTGGACGGGAAGATGCCTCTTGCTTCCGGCGCCCATACGGATGATCGAGAGGAGGAAAGGGCATTCGCGGTCGGGCAAACTGGCGGTGCCTATCGGCATGAACTGACGGTGCCCGAAATGCCATCACATACCCATGGGGGCATATATGTGAATGGTACCCCCGATGCCGACCACGGTGACGATGAAATTGTCCGGTTAAAAATTGGTCGCACTGCGGCAACGGGTGGAAGCGAACCCCACGAGAACATGCCGCCTTATCGTGTCCTGAACTTCTGCCGCAGGGTCGGGAATTGAAGACCGCCCAGGCAATGCGTTCAGCGTAAGGCGGCCGCTTCGGTTCCTGTGCCAGCGCGCTCACTCATGCCTTCGGTCGAGTGGATGCGCTTTACTTCCGGATGCGTCGCTGTATCGTGCGCCGGACGGCCTTCGTGGGGATCAACCTGGAGCGGTGTCGAGAACATGTGGCACCACGCTGACCCGCAGGTCCTGGCGCCGGCTTGGCGTTCGCCAACGCGACGATCCTCCTCGAAGCGGAGCTGGGCTACGGCCTCGCTGCCCTGAACGGCCGCGGCCTGCTGACGCCGTACGCGCGGATGGCGCTGACGGAAGGCACCGACCAGGCCTGGCACCTGGGGCGCGCCTGGCGGTTGCGGAGCGACTCAACCTGAGCCTGGAGGCGAGCCGCTTTGCGCAGAAGGGCGCGGCGGCGGCCCATGAACTGGCCCTGCTGGCCACAATGGGGTTCTAGCGGCGGTCTCGGCAGGTCGTGCGCCGGGTGGCCTTGCGGCCTTCGTCAGCCTGATGCGTGACGGGCCGGCAGTGTGTGCAGAACGGCTGGTCATGCTGCCGGCTCTGAACGAACCCTCGTCCCCACCCGACAGCCGTCCTTGCAAGGCCGTCGCGTCTCCCCCCTTCCGTCGACGGCCCGTGCCCCGGCGTCTTGTCCGGAACGCCGGGGCCGTCTCAGCATCGGCTATCCGATAACCGAAGACTGGCTCCAAGGCCAAGTTGAATCCAATGGTGGCGTAGAGGGTTAAATGCTTCATGCTCCCGAGGGACATCCGGAATCGGTCGGAGGAAGTTCGGGCGTTCGTCACGATGTGGGACAAGATCAGGATGGAGTCTCTTGGCAGCGACGGGCCATTCATATGGCAGTTCAATGCTGAGAATAGTCCCGTCCGTTGGGAGTTTAGGACCCTGATCGAAATTAAATTTCCAATTTCACCGCGGTCGCAACTCGTAGTTCCAGTCACCGTGAAACGCGTTGCGATGCAGCGACAAGGCGTCCATCTCGGTCTTCGTTGTCACCACGCCGGTCGGGTACGTGCCCTCGTCGAGCCGAGCCTGAACGCGAAGCCCCGCAGCCGTTCGCGTACTGCCTATCAAGTCCACTATGGTCTTAAAGGTGCGCAGCACCTTGCCTCGCCAATTCTGCGTAATGTGGCAAAACAGGCGGTGCTCGACCTTGTTCCACTTGCTGGTGCCCGGCGGAAAATGGCTGACCTCGATGCGCACGCCCGTCTCGTCAGCGAACTGCTGCAA
>JAJECZ010000446.1 GCA_022821735.1 Alphaproteobacteria bacterium
GTCGCCAATCGAAGCGAGATCGCGATCCGGGTCATGCGGGCGGCGACCGAACTCGGCTTGCGGACCGTCGCGATCTATGCCGAGGAAGACAAGCTCGCCCTGCACCGGTTCAAGGCTGACGAGAGCTACCGCATCGGCGAAGGTCTGGGTCCGGTCACGGCCTATCTCGACATCGACGAGATCGTGTTTACCGCCAGGCGGACAGGCGCCGACCTGCTTCACCCCGGCTACGGCTTCGTCTCCGAGAAGCCCGAGCTGGCCGATGCTTGCGCACGAAACGGCATCACCTTCGTCGGGCCGCCGGCCGAGGTCATGCGCACGCTCGGCAACAAAGTGGCCGCGCGCGACCTCGCCGCATCGGTCGGCGTTCCGGTCATGCCGGCAACGGGCCCCCTGCCGCCGGACGAAGCCGAATGCCGGAGACTGGCCGGCGAGGTCGGCTATCCGCTGATGCTGAAGGCGAGCTGGGGCGGCGGCGGACGCGGCATGCGCATCATCGAGACCCCCGACGAACTGATCGAGCGGATCGAGGCCGGGCGCCGGGAGGCGGAGGTCGCGTTCGGCAATGGCGAAGTCTATCTGGAGAAACTGGTCGAGCGGGCACGGCATGTCGAGGTGCAGGTTCTCGGCGACCGCCACGGCAATCTGGTGCATCTCTTCGAGCGGGACTGCTCGCTTCAGCGCCGCAACCAGAAGGTCGTCGAGCGCGCGCCGGCCCCCTATCTCGATGACCGAGCGCGCCGGGAAATCTGCGCCGCCGCCCTCACACTCTGCCGCGCCGCCGGCTATGTCGGCGCCGGCACCGTCGAGTTCCTGATGGATGCCGACAGCGGCGCCTTCTATTTCATCGAGGTCAATCCGCGCATCCAGGTCGAGCACACCGTGACCGAGGAGGTGACCGGCATCGACATCGTCAAGGCGCAGATCCAGATCGCGCTCGGCGAACAGATAGGCGACGAGCGCATGACGGGCGTGCCGTCCCAGGAGGATATCCGCCTGCGCGGCCACGCCCTGCAGTGCCGCATCACCACGGAAGACCCCGAGTCGAATTTCAAGCCCGATTACGGCCGCATCACCGCCTACCGGGGCGCGACCGGCTTCGGCATCCGGCTGGACGGGGGCACGGCCTATTCCGGCGCCGTCATCACCCGCTACTACGACAGCCTGCTGGAGAAGGTCACGGCCTGGGCCGCCGGCAGGGAGGAAGCCGTCCGCCGCATGGACCGGGCGCTCCGGGAGTTCCGGATACGCGGCGTCGCGACCAATCTCGTCTTTCTCGAGAATGTCATCAACCACCCGCAATTTCTGGCCGACGAGGTCACCACGCGCTTCATCGATACGACGCCGGAGCTGCTGCACTTTCCGAGGCGCCGCGACCGGGCGACGCGCCTCCTGCGCTACATCGCCGACGTCACGGTCAACGGCAATCCCGAGGTCGCCGGCCGGCCGAGGCCGTCGGCCACGGCCTTCGCGCCCGCCGTTCCCGCCTTCGATCCCGCCGGGCCTGTCGTGTCCGGCACGAAGCAGCTGCTCGACGAGCGCGGGCCTGAGGGCTTCCGGGACTGGATGCTGGCAGAGCAGCGCGTGCTGATCACCGACACCACCATGCGCGATGCCCACCAGTCGCTGCTCGCGACGCGCATGCGCTCCTACGACATGGTGGCGGTCAGCGAAGCCTATGCGCACCGGCTGCCGCAGCTCCTGTCCCTGGAATGCTGGGGCGGGGCCACCTTCGATGTCGCCATGCGGTTCCTCAGGGAAGACCCCTGGGACCGCCTGGGCGACATTCGCCGGCGCGTCCCGAACATCCTCCTGCAGATGCTGCTGCGCGCCTCCAACGCGGTTGGCTACGCCAACTATCCCGACAATGCGGTGCGCTACTTCGTCGAGAAGTCGGCCGATGCCGGCGTCGATCTCTTTCGCGTCTTCGACAGCCTCAACTGGGTCGAGAACATGAAGGTCGCGATCGATGCGGTGCTGGAGACCGGCCGGCTCTGCGAAGCGGCGATCTGCTACACGGGCGACCTCTTCGACGAGGACCGGGCGAAATACGATCTCGACTACTATCTCGCCATGGCGCGCGAGCTGAAGGCGGCCGGCGCGCACATTCTCGGCGTCAAGGACATGGCCGGCCTCTGCCGCCCCGACCACGCCCGCGTGCTGGTGCGGGAACTGAAGGAGGAGACGGGTCTTCCCGTCCACTTCCACACCCACGACACCTCAGGCATATCGGCCGCGACCGTGCTGGCCGCGTGCGAGGCCGGCGCGGACGCCGTCGATGCGGCGATGGACAGCTTCTCCGGCCTCACATCCCAGCCCAATCTCGGCTCCATCGTCGCGGCGCTCGGCGACGGCCCCCGGTGCAGCGGCATAGACCCGGCGACCGTCCGCGCCTTCTCCGACTACTGGGAAGCGGTCAGGGCGCAATATGCGGCCTTCGAGCCCGACCTGCGCGCCGGCGCCTCGGAGGTCTATCTGCACGAGATGCCGGGCGGCCAGTTCACCAATCTCAAGGAACAGGCGCGCGCGCTCGGCCTGGCGGACCGCTGGCACGAGGTCGCCCGCATGTATGCCGAAGCGAACCGGCTGTTCGGAGACATCGTGAAGGTTACGCCCTCGTCGAAAGTGGTCGGCGACATGGCGCTCTACATGGTGGCCAGCGGGGTGACGCCGGAGCAGGTCCTGGACCCGGACGTCGAGATCGCCTTTCCCGGCTCCGTGGTCTCGATGCTGCGCGGCGAGCTCGGCCAGCCGCCCGGCGGCTGGCCGGAGGCGATACAGGCCAAGGCGCTGCGCGGCGAGACGCCGATCGCCGGCCGGCCGGCGGACCATCTGCCGCCGATGGACCTCGACGCCGAACGCAAGGAGGCCGAGAGGGCCGCCGGGCGCAGCGTGTCGGACTACGAGCTCGCCTCCAGCATCATGTATCCGGCCGTCTTCGCCGATTACGCCCGGCACCGCCGCAGGTTCGGGCGCCTGGACGTTCTCTCCACCCCGGTCTTCTTCTACGGCATGACGCCGGGCCAGGAGATCGCCGTCGAGATCGACGCCGGAAAGGCGCTGGTCATCCGCCTGATGGCCGTCGGCGAGGCCGACGAGCGGGGCGAGCGCGAGGTCTTCTTCGAGCTCAACGGGCAGCCGCGCGTCATCGCGGTGCCGGACGCCGGCGTCGCCCCCAGGGTTCCGGCCAACGAACGCGCCGACCCGGACGACCCGAACCAGGTCGCCGCTCCCATGCCGGGCGTGGTATCGACCCTGGTGGTATCGGTCGGCCAGCCGGTCCGGTCCGGCGACGTGCTGCTGACGCTGGAAGCGATGAAGATGGAAACCTCCGTCACCGCGCCCGCGGCCGGCACGGTTTCGCGTCTGCCCGTTTCCGTCGGCAGCGTCGTCGATGCGAAGGACCTGCTGGCGGTCATCCAGCCTCCGGCCTGAGGGGTCGCCCTGTAATGTTGGCGCCGGCGGGAGCAGTCGCCCCGATGCCCGCTGCCGTGCTATCTCTCACCCGACTTCGGGGAACGGCGATGAACGGCAGACCTGCAGACGCGCGCGGCGGGGCGTGACGATGCGCTATCTCAGCACGCGGGGCGAGGCGGCGGAGCGGGACTTCTCCGGCGTCCTGCTGACCGGTCTCGCCGGGGATGGCGGCCTCTGGCAGCCGGGCGAATGGCCGCGGCTGGACGAAGCCGCGCGCGCGCCGGGCGCGGGCTATGCGGCGCGCGCCTTCGCGGTCACCCGCCCCTTCACGGCCGGCGCGCTGGAGGAGGAGGACTGGCGGGCGCTGCTGGCCGACGTCTATGCGGGCTTCCGCCACCCGGCCACGGCCCCGCTCGTGCAGCTCGACACGAATCTCTGGCTGATGGAGCTGTTCCACGGGCCGACCTTCGCCTTCAAGGACCTGGCGATGCAGGCGCTCGGGCGGCTGTTCGACCTCGCGCTGAAGGCGCGCGGCGAACGCATCACCATCATCGGCGCGACCTCCGGCGACACCGGCGCGGCAGCCGTGGAGGCGGTCCGCGGGCTCGAGACCATCGACCTCGTCATGCTCTATCCGCACGGGCGCATTTCCGATGTGCAGCGCCGGCAGATGACGACGATCGAGGAGCCCAATATCCACACGGTCGCGCTCGAGGGCACCTTCGACGACTGCCAGGACCTTGTGAAGGCGCTCTTTGCCGACACGCGGCTCCGCGAGGAATGGCGCTTCGCCGCCGTCAACTCGATCAACTGGGCCCGCGTCATGGTGCAGACGGTCTATTACGTCCATGCGGCGGCGCAATTGGGCGGCGGGCCGGTCGCCTTCGCCGTGCCGAGCGGCAATTTCGGCAATGTCTATGCGGGCTATGCCGCGCGCGAAATGGGCCTCGACGCGCCGCGCTTCATCGTCGGCTCCAACAGCAACGACATCCTCGCCCGCTTCTTCGAGGCGGGCGACATGTCCACAAGGCCTGTCACGCCCAGCTGGTCGCCCTCCATGGACATCCAGGTCTCCAGCAATTTCGAGCGCCTGCTGCACGACCTGCTGGACCGGGACGGCCCGGCCGTCGCCCGGCACATGGCCGCCTTCCGCCAGGGCGGGCGGCTGCCGCTCGACGAAGCGCGCTGGCAGGCGGCGCGAAAGCTGTTCCGGGGCCATGCGGTGGACGATGACGGCACGCTCGCCGAGATCGCGCGCACCCACGGCGAAACGGGCATGACCGTCGATCCGCACACCGCCGTCGGCATCGCCGCCGCCGAGGCGTTGCGCGACCCTGACATACCGACGGTTGCGCTTGCGACCGCCCATCCGGCCAAGTTCCCCGACGCCGTCGAGCGCGCCATCGGCCGCCGTCCGCCTTTGCCGGACGCGCTTGCCGCGCAGGCGGAGCGTCCCGAGCGGGCGGAGCGCATGGCGAACGACCTCGGCCTTCTCAAGACCTTCATTCGCGAAAGGGTGCGCCGGCCATGAGCGTCACCGTCTCCACCCTGCCGAACGGCCTCCGGGTCGCCACTGACACCATGAAGACCGTCGAGACCGTCTCGCTCGGCATGTGGGTCGGGGTCGGCACGCGCCATGAGCGCGCGGCCGAGAACGGCGTCTCGCACCTGCTGGAGCACATGGCCTTCAAGGGCACGGAACGGCGCACGGCCGGCGATATCGCCCGCGAGATCGAGGCGGTGGGCGGGTTCCTCAACGCCTATACCGCGCGCGAGGTCACCGCCTATTACGCCAAGGTGCTGAAGGAGGATGCGGCGCTCGCAGTCGATATTCTGGCCGACATCCTGACCGGCTCCGTCTTCGACGCGGAGGAGCTGGAGCGCGAGCGCACCGTCATCCTGCAGGAGATCGGGCAGGCGCAGGACTTCCCCGAAGACGTGGCGTTCGACCTGTTTCAGGAGACCGCCTTTCCGGATCAGGCGATGGGCCGCAGCATTCTCGGCCGCCCGGAGGTGGTGCGCTCGCTGCCACGGGAAGCGGTCGCCGGCTGGATGGGAGAGCGCTACCGGGCGCCCGCCATGGTGCTGGCGGCGGCGGGGCATATCGAGCACGAGGCGCTGCGCGGTCTCGCGGAGCGCCATTTCGCGGGCCTGCCGGATACGCCCGCGCCGGTGCCGGAGGCCGCCCGCTATGCCGGCGGCGAGGCGCGCGAGGCCCGTGACCTGGAGCAGACCCACCTTGTGTTGGGCTTCGAAGGGCCGAGCTTCCGCGAGGCCGGCTTCTACCCCGCGCAGGTGTTCTCGACGCTCTATGGCGGCGGCATGTCCTCGCGCCTCTTCCAGGAGGTGCGCGAGAAGCGCGGGCTGGTCTATGCCATCTATTCCTTCGCCTCGTCCGCGGCGGATACCGGGCTGGTGGGCGTCTATGCCGGCACGGCGCAGGAGAACGCGGAGGAAGTGCTCGCCATCGTGCGCGGCGAACTGGAAGACCTGGCCGGCGGCGGGCCGGACGAGGACGAACTCGCCCGCGCCCGCGCGCAGCTTCGCGCCAGCCTGCTGATGGCGCGCGAAAGCACCTCCTCGCGCTGCGAGCAACTCGCCCAGCAGCTCCTGGTCCACAACCGCCCGATCCCGCCGGAGGAGCTGACCGAACGGGTCGAGGCGGTAAGCGCGGCCGAGGTCATGGGCATCGCCGCCCGCTACGCCAGCGCCCCCTCAAGCCTCGTGGTGCTCGGGCCCTGAGCGAAGGAAGGTAGAGATATGGCGAAGACCGCAATCGTGACCGGCGGGAGCCGGGGGATCGGGGCGTCGGTCTGCCGGCTGCTGGGGGCCGAGGACTGGAATGTGGTGGTGAACTATGCCGGCAGGGCGGATGCCGCCGAGGCGGTTGTGCGCGATGTCGAGGCTGCCGGCGGGCGCGCGCTCGCGGTGCAGGCCGATGTTTCCTCGAAGGCCGATGTGGACCGGCTGTTCGCGGCCGGCGACGAGGCGTTCGGGCCGCTCGATGCGCTGGTGAACAATGCGGGCGTGATCGGGCGGCGCGGGCGCTTCGAGGAGCTGGACGGGCCGGTGATGGAAGAGGTGCTCGCCGTCAATGTACTCGGCTGCATGCTGTGCGCGCATGCGGCGATCCTGCGCCTTTCGACCCGCCACGGGGGGCGCGGCGGCTCCATCGTCAACATTTCCTCGGGCAACGCGCTCTCAGGCGGTCCGGGCGAGGCGGTTCTCTACAGCGTGTCCAAGGGGGCGGTGAACTCGCTCACCATCGGCCTTTCGCAGGAGCTTGCCGGGGAGGGCATCCGGGTCAACACCGTCAGCCCCGGCCTGACCGACACCGACATGCCCGGCCCGGACCGGCTCGCGCGCGTCGGTCCCACCATTCCGATGGGGCGCGTGGCGCACCCGGACGAGATCGCGGAGGGCGTGGTCTGGCTCCTGTCCGACAAGGCCTCCTATGTCGCGGGCGCCAATCTGCGCATAGGCGGCGGACGCCCCTGAAGGGAGGCTGTGCCGGGTCGGGAGCCGAAACCGTTCGGATCGGACCGTATTTCGAGCCAATCCCGAAACCGTCGCTCAGGAAAGGGCGAAACGGAATCCGAGGTTCTGTCGTAAGCGTTCGGCGCAATCGGCAAGCTCAATGGCATCGATCCGCAGACCGGGATCGTCGAGGCTTGTGAACCTGTCCCGGAATACAAGACAAACCGCGTCGACAAATTGTTGCCATGGAATTGCCCTACCGCTGAAGGTCACGAAGCCGATCCGCGATCGCTCGGGGCAGGTGAGACCGAAGTTTACCATGGAGATAATCATGAGCGGAGTTATGAGGATCGCCATTTTCGGCGGTCTCTGCCTATCGCTTGTCTTTGGGGGCGCCGCGTTGTCTTTCCTGGTGCCGATGTGGCACCTCGTCAGTCCGGACTATCTGAGCGTGAGTGAAGTCTGTCGGCGTTGGGGGGAGCGGCCACTCGACATTGCAGCGTTCCGGTCCGCGGAAGAAGACGAAGCCGCGCGCGCCGCCATGGCTTGCTCGCTTCTCAGGACCCAGGATGACTATGTCGGAATGCACCTCCTGGAGATCAGGCCGCTCTTCGGAGACCCTGACGGCTATTACTACACCGAAACGCAGCCCGCATACCTGATCGAAACCGCGAAAACCATGGATGAGGACAGTTGGCAGATCGTGTTTCTCATGGACCGCGACTGGAACCTGCGCAAGATCGTCGTTCACAAGAACTGCTGCTGAAGCGAATACATTCTCTCCTCCGCAGAAACACGGCCACGGCGCGCGGAGCCCCCGCCGCCCGGCGGCTGCGTCCATGAGACCCTTGGACAATTCCGCGCCGCCGGTGCAGCCTGCCGGCGCCATGATGGACCGTTTCCCCTATGTCCCGCTGCCGGAGCGCCCCAAGCTCGTCTGGCCCGACGGCAAGCGGCTCGCCGTCTGGGTGCTGCCCAATATCGAGCATTACGAATACCGGCCGGCATTCGAGAGCCGACGCGAGCCCTGGCCGCGCATGCCCGCCCCGGATGTGGTCGGCTACGGCGTGCGCGACTACGGCAACCGCGTCGGCGTCTGGCGGATGTTCGATTGCCTGGCCCGCCACGGCGTCCGGGCCACGATCTCGCTGAATTTCGGCGTGATCGAGCACTATCCGGAAGTCTGGCAGGCGATCCGCGAGCGCGGCGACGACATCCTCTGCCACGGCTTCTACAACACGCGCTACCTGTGGGGACTCCCGGAGGAAGAGGAGCGCGCCGTCATCCGCGACTGCGTGGAGACCTATGCCCGCGCCACCGGCGGCGAGACGCTTCCCGGCTGGTTCGGCCCCGCCGCCTCCGGCACCTTCAACACGGCCGATATCGTGAAGGAGCTCGGCATCGGCTACACCGCCGACTACTACCATGACGACCAGCCGACCCTGGTGCGCACCAGGCACGGGCCTCTGCCCTGCGTGCCTTATTCCATGGATATCAACGACGCCATCGTTTATCGCTGGCAGAGCGAGGGCGCGGAGTTCGCCCGCATGATCCGCGACGCCTTCGACACGCTCTACGCCGAGAGCGCGGAGACCGGTCGGGTGCTGGCGATCTGTCTGCATCCCTATCTCTACGGCCAGCCGCACCGGATCAAACATCTGGACGAGGCGCTCGGCTATGTGATGAGCCATGAGGGCGTCTGGCAGGCGACCGGCTCCGAGATCGCCGACTGGGCGCTGCGCGAATGGCTGCCCTCCTGGGCTATGCCGGAGGCGGAGGCATGAGCGAGCAGACCCGCCGCTACCGGGATGGCCCCGGCTATGACCACCCCTGGTTCGACTGGCCGCCGCCGGAGGCCCCGACCGTCTGGCCGGGCGGGGCGCGGCTCGCGGTGATGCCGCTGCTGCATGTCGAGCATTTCGAGCTCGACCCGGAGGCGGACGCCGTCGCCGACCCGCGCTTCGCCGGCGCGCTCGGCAGCTACCGGCCGGACTACAATAATTTCTCCCGCCGACTCTACGGATTGCGCGTCGGCGTCTGGCGCCTCTTCGACATATTGAAGGCGCACGGGCTGCGAGCGACGGTGGCGCTCGGCGCGGCCGCGGCCGAGATGTGCCCGCAGATCGTCGAGCGCGCGCTCAAGGACGGCCACGGCATCGCCGCGCATGGCACGGTCGCCAACCGGATGATCTCCGCGCGCATGGATGAGGCGGAGGAGCGCGCCTTCATCGCCGAATCGACTGCGCGGCTTGAGGCCTGCACCGGCCGGCGCCCGCGCGGCTGGGTCGGGCAGGACCATGGCGAGAGCGCGCGCACGCCGGGCCTGCTGGCGGAGGCGGGCTTCGACCATGTGATCGACTGGCCGAACGATGAGCGCCCGCTGGCGATGCGCACCGAGCCGCCGATCATCTCGATCCCGGCGCACACGGAATGGGACGATGCGGAGCTGTTCGCCGTGCGCAAGGTGGATGCGTGGCGCTATCCGGAACTCATCGCCGACGCCGCCGAATGCCTGCACGGCGAGGGCGGGCGCATGATGACGCTCGGCATCCACGCCTGGATCTTCGGCCAGCCGCACCGCAGCCGCCATCTCGACGCCGCGCTCGGCCGGCTGCTGGAGCGCGACGGCATCTGGAATGCGACCTCGGACGAGATCGCCGATCTGGCGCTGGGGAAGACCCGCATCGTTTGATGGGCCCGGCCGGATGGCGTATGTTGGATATGGATTTGCCGGCGCGCGGAAAGGGCCGTCATGGAGAGCGATACGACGGCGATCATCTTCTCCGTCATCGGTGTCGGCGTTGTCCTGGCAGGGCTGATCCTTACCGTGACCGGCCGCCTGAGCACCCGCCTGACGGCCGTGGGAAAGGAAACCGCCCGGCTTGCCGGACTGCTTGAAGGATTGGGGCTTGTGGGGCGTACGGCTCCCCGTGCGTCCGGCGACGCGGATTAGGCGCGGTTTTCGCGGGAAAAGCGACGGACTTTGGAACGCGGCCTCGGACGAGACCGCCGATACGCTATTGGAGACTGCACGGCCATGAACGGCGCGGAAAGCCTTGTCACGACGCTTGTGGGCGGCGGGGTCGATGTCTGCTTCACCAATCCCGGCACCTCGGAGATGCACTTCGTGGCGGCGCTCGACCGGGTGGACGGGATGCGCTCGGTGCTCTGCCTGTTCGAGGGCGTGGTGTCAGGCGCGGCGGACGGCTACTGGCGCATGGCGCGGCGGCCGGCGGCGACCCTGCTGCATCTGGGGCCGGGGCTCGGCAATGCGGTCGCCAACCTGCACAACGCGAAGAAGGCGCATTCCGGCATCGTCAACATCGTCGGCGAGCACGCCACCTTCCACATCGAGCACGATGCGCCGTTGACGGCCGATATCGAGGGCATCGCCCGGCCCGTCTCACACTGGGTCCGCACCTCCCGCGACTCGACTGCTGTCGCCGAGGACGGAGCGCAGGCCATCGCGGAGGCTATGGCGGCGCCGGGGCGAATCGCGACGCTGATCCTGCCGGGCGATACGGCCTGGAACGCGGCGAACGGCGTGGCCGCCGTGCCCGAGGTCGCGCCGCCCGCGAAGGTGGATGAAGCGGCCGTCACGGCGGCGGCGGACGCCGCGGGCGAGGGCTGCATGCTGCTGCTGAGCGGCGATGCGCTGACGGAACGCGGCCTCGCGCTTGCCGGGGCGATTGCGGCGAAGACCGGCTCGTCCCTGCTGGCCCAGACCTCCAATGCCGTGCTCCAGCGCGGGGCGGGGCGTGTGCCGGTCGGCCGGGTGCCCTTCCCGGTGCTGCAGGCGGTCGAGCAGTTGAAGGACGTGCACACGGTCCTGCTGGTGGGGGCAAAGGCGCCGGTGGCGTTCTTCGGCTATCCCGACCGCCCGAGCGTCGTGACCTCGGATGATTGCGAAATCCGCTGCCTCGCCGCCATCGAGGAGGACCAGCTGGACGCGCTGGAGCGGCTCGCCGAGCGTGTGGGCGCACGGGCTGAGGACGCGCCGGTGCAGAAGCCCTTCAGGCCGGACCTGCCGACGGGCGCGTTCGACCTCGACAAGCTGGCCGCCATTCTCGGCAATACCATCCCGGAGAACGCGATCTGCGTGGACGAGTCCGTGACCACCGGGCGCGGCTTCTACCCGCTGACGGCCGGTGCCCCGCCGCATGACTGGCTGCAGAACATGGGCGGCTCCATCGGCTATGGCGGCCCCTGCGCCGTGGGCGCGGCCATCGCCTGCCCGGACCGCAAGGTGCTGGCGATGATCGGCGACGGCAGCGCGATGTACACGATCCAGGCGCTCTGGACGATGGCGCGCGAGAACCTCGACATCACCGTGGTGATCTGGGCGAACCGCAGCTACCGGATACTTGTGGGCGAGCTCGCCAATGTCGGCGCCGGCAATCCGGGCCGCAAGGCGCTGGACATGCTCGATATCGGCCGGCCCGACATGAACTTCGTCGACATGGCCCGCGGCATGGGCGTGGAGGGCGAGCGCGCCGAGGACTGCGAGGGCCTGATCCGCGCGCTCGGCCGCGCCAATGCCGACCGCGGCCCCTACCTGATCGAGGCGGTTCTCTGACATAACCGTAACTGGACCGCCTCGGGGCCGGGACGCATAATCGCCGCTATGCGTACGTTTTTCCTGCTTATGCTCTGCGCGGTTCTCGCCCCTGCGGACGGCCGCGCGGAGACGGTCCACCGCGCCCATGCCATCGCCATGCACGGCGAGCCGAAATACAAGGCCGGTTTCCCGCATTTCGACTATGTGAACCCGGAGGCTCCGAAAGGCGGCGCAATCCGGTTCGGCGTGCAGGGCAGCTTCGACAGCTTCAACCCCTATAACGGCAAGGGCAACGCCGCCGGCATGGCCAACCCGGTCGAGACGCTGCTGACGGGCAGCGCCGACGAGCCGTTCACCGAATACGGCCTGCTCGCGGAGAGCATGGAGTGGCCGGAAGACCGGTCCTGGGTCGTCTTCCACCTGCGCGAGGAGGCGCGCTGGCACGACGGCAGGCCGATCACGGTCGAGGACGTGATCTTCTCGCTGGAACTGCTGAAGACCGAGGGCGAGCCCTTCTACCGCCACTATTACCGCGATGTCGGGAAGGGCGAGAAAGTGGGGCCGCACAGCGTGCGGTTCCGGTTCTCGGGCGGCGAGAACCGCGAATTGCCGCTGATCGTCGGCCAGGTTCCGATCCTGCCGAAGCATTACTGGGA
>JAJECZ010000292.1 GCA_022821735.1 Alphaproteobacteria bacterium
TGGGTGGCAGCACCCTCGGGAGCGGCCAGGCCCGGCGGCCCGACCGTATGGATCGTGTCGTCCTCGATGAGTATGTCGGCGGGGTCCGCCGCATGGCGTTCGATATCGAGCAGCCGCCCGCCGCGAATGATGGTGTGCATGGGTTCCGTTCTCCTCGCTGCGGTTTCCGCGCCGTTCAGACGATGACCGTCTCGTCGCTTTCGGCCGACCAGGGAAAGAATATCCGCTCGACGATCACCACGAGCTGGAACAGCGCCACGCCGAGGACCGAGAGCAGGATCAATGCCCCGAAGGCGACCGGTGTCCGGAAGAACGCGGTGGCCGAAACGATAAGGTAGCCGAGCCCCTTGTCGGCATTGACGAACTCGCCCACCACGGCGCCCACGACGGAGAGCGCGATCGCGACCTTGAGCCCGCTGAAGACGAACGGGATCGCGTAGGGAAGACGGATCCGCAGCAGCTCCTGCATCCTGGATGCCTTGAACGAGCGCCCGAGCTCGACAAGGTCCGCCGGCACGGAGAGGAGCCCGACGGCGACCGCAATCACCAGCGGGAAGAAGGCCACGAGGAACGTCACGATGACCCGCGGCAGTTCCGTCGCGCCGAGCATCACCACCAGGATGGGAGCGAGCGCCACCTTCGGGATCGACTGGGTGAAGACGAGGAGCGGGTAGATCGTCGCCGATGCGTAGCGCGACGAGGTCAGCAGCACCGCGAGCGGCAGGCTGACCACGATGGAGGCGATGAAGCCGTACATCACGGTGCGCAGCGTGGCGAGGGTGTGGCCGCCAAGCGTATCCGCGACCGCGAGGCTCTCGGTCCAGATGAGGCTGGGCGCCGGCAACAGATAGACCGGCAGCGAGAACGCATGCACCGATGCTTCCCAGACCGCGACGAGGACGATGAGGACCGCCGCGGGGAGGACGATCTCGCTGCTCGTGTTCCAGATGCGCCTAAGCCGCCGCCGGGCCGGAGAGGTCGGTTTCGTCAGCCCCAAAGATACGGCGTCGAATTCGTCTGGTGCATTCCTGGAACTCACGGCTTCCCTCCATGTCAAGGGTGCGGGGCCGTTCGATCGGCACGTCCACGACCTCCGCGATGCGCCCCGGCCGCGGCGACATCACGATGACCCGGTCGGAGAGCAGGACCGCCTCGGTAATCGAGTGCGTCACGAACACGATGGTCTTGGGGTTCTCGGTCCAGATCCGCAGCAGCTCCATGCTCATCACCTCGCGCGTCAGCGCGTCCAGCGCCCCGAAGGGCTCGTCCATGAGCAGGATGCCGGGATCGTGGATCAGCGCCCGGCAGATGGCGGCGCGCTGCTGCATGCCGCCCGAAAGCTCGCGCGGGTAGCGGCTCTCGAACCCCTTGAGGCCCACCAGTTCGAGGAGCGCATGCGCCCGCGCCCGCGCATCGGACGCTCTCTCCCGCATCAGCCGGAGCGGAAAGAGGACGTTGTCGGTGATGTCTGCCCACGGCAGCAGGGTAGGGCTCTGGAAGACGATGCCGATGTCCCGGCGCGGCTCGGTGACCGCCGTGCCGTCGATTTCGAGCACCCCCCGCGTCGCGCCGACGAGCCCCGCCACGAGGCGCAGCATCGTGGATTTGCCGCAGCCGGAAGGCCCGACGAGCGAGACGAACTCGTTGCGCGCCACCTCCATCGACACGTCGTGGAGCGCAACGACGCTCCCGCCGTCCCGGGAGTGAAAGACTTTCGAGAGCCCTTCAACCCGGATCACGGCGGGGCGCCCCTGCCGGCATGACGCATCATGCCGCGGCTACGGCACGTAGCGATGGTCCACGGCCTGGCTGTAGTCCCAATCGGCGTCGAGGTCCTGGGCATCCGCCACCACGTCGTAGGTGAAGGCCAGCCGTTCGGGGTCGTGCCGACCGAGGCCCGTAGCTGCGGAATGGTCGTTGAAGACGAAGGTGAGCGTCGCGTTGAGGCTCCCCATGCAATCGTCCATCGCCACCTCCGGCACGCGCTGGACGTGCAGTTCGCACGCCTCCTCGCGATTGTCGCGGGCCCACTCCATCGCGTTCTTGTTGGCGGTGAGGAAGCGGCGCACCAGGTCGGGGTTCTCCTCGATGTAGTCGTCGCGGGCGATGAGCCCCGTGGCGTAGATCGCGAACCCCGCCTTGACGAAGGGCAGCACCACGATCTCCTCTCCGGCCTGCTTCGCCGCCTTGTTCTGGTAGTAGTGGTGCATCGCGAAGAACGGCGCGGCATCAATGTTCTTGGAGATCAGCAGCGCCGCCATGGCCGATGCGTCGGAGTTGGACCAGACGATCTTCGACGGATCGGTGCCCGCCCGCTCCGCCACCTTGGGGAAATAGACGCGGTGGCTGTTGCCGGGGGTGATGCCGATCTTCTTGCCCTCGAGCCCCTGGAAGGTCGTGATCCCGGAGCTCTTCAGCACGAAGAGCGAATGCGGGGAGTGCGTGTAGGTCTGCATGATCTGCTTGACCGGCACTCCGGTCCGCGCGCGGGCCGTGATGAGTGCGCCGATGTCGGCAATGCCGAAGTCGGCGGCGCCGCCCGCGATCTTGGTGACGGTATCGCCGGACCCGTAGCCGCGCGTGATGGTGATGTCGATGCCCTGGTCCTTCCAGAAGCCCTTGGTCCAGCCGCCGAAATACATGGCGTGCTCGCCGGAGGGGATCCAGTCGGTCTGGAGATGGACCTCGTCGGCCGCGGCCAGCGGCCCGGCGGCAAGCAGCATCCCTGCTCCCACGATGGCGCCCGTGAGCGCGTGGCGACGATGCGGTGAACGTGACGGTTTCATCCGACTCCTCCCGATGCTGCTGGATGACAAGGATTCCGGTGGACAGGGTGCGCGGCAGGGATGGCAGGACCGGTTGCCCTCCTCCTGCGGGCCGGTTGTCGCCCCGATAGGTCGATTCCGGCCTCTAAATCGAGTTGGCAGCGGGCGCCGCCTCCCTCGATCCGTGTCGCCACGCTCCCTTCCTCCCGGGCAAGCCCCGTTGGGGCAATCCGAAAAGCCTATCCCGATAAAACCGTTTCGGCTATCGGGAATCTCCCACCGCAGGCGGTGCGCGGTTTCGTTATATGATTCGGTCTTCCCGGAAATGTGCGCGGGAGGGAGACCGGTGATGATCCCCAACACGATTCCCCTGATCGGCTATGCCGACCGCTGGTCGGCGCGCCCCGGCGAGACTGTCGCGTTCAAGGTGAGCAGCCGCGCCGCCGAGCCCTACCGGGCGCGGCTCGTGCGCGTCATCTCGGCGGACCCGAACCCGGCGGGCCCGGGCATCAAGGAGGAGGCGGTCGCGTCCGACATCGAGGGAAGCTGGCCCTCGCGGGCGAGGGACGCCGCGCTCGGCTCCTATGCCCGCATCCCGGGCGCGGGGCTGGAGGCGGAAGCCTTGACCGTGTCCGCGACGATCTGGCCGACGCTGCCGGAGCAGGAGGGGCAGGGCATCCTCTCATGGCTCGGCGAGGCGGGCGGGCTCGCTCTCCTGCTGGACGGCGAGCGCGGCGCGAGCCTGAGCGTCGCGACGGCGGGCGGGACCGCGACCGTCGCCGTCGGCAAGCCGCTCCTCCCGCGCGCCTGGTACCGGGTGTGGGCGAGCATCGACCCGGCGACCGGCGCGGTCTCGGTCGGGCAGCAGGCGCTCCGGCCCTTCGCCCGGGTGGACGACACGGGAACGGCGAGCGGGCATGTGGACGCGCCGGCGACGGGGATTGAGGGCGACATCTTCATCGGCGCTGCCGGAGGAAGCCCGGTCGGCGGCCATTTCAACGGCAAGATCGAACGTCCGCGGATCACGCGGGGCGCCGCGCCGGACGGCGACACCGTCGCGGACTGGGACTTCTCGCGCGACATCTCCTCGCTCCGGGCGGTCGATGTGGGGCCGAACGGCTGGCACGGCGAGCTTGTGAACCTGCCGACGCGGGGCATGAAGGGCTCCAACTGGAGCGGCCGGGAGCAGTGCTGGCGCCACGCGCCCGAAGAATACGGGGCCATCCACTTCCACGAGGACGACCTCTACGACTGCGGCTGGGAGACGGACTTTACCTACACGGTCCCGGCCGGCCTCAAGAGCGGCTCCTACGCGGTCCGGCTCTCCTGCGGGGAGCATGAGGACTCGATCCCGTTCTTCGTGCTGCCGCCGCGCGGGTCCCGGCGCACGCCCGTCTGCGTGCTGATCCCGACCTTCACATACACGGTGTACGGCAACTATGCGCGGGGCGTCACGACCGAGGCCTATCTGGCCCGCGCCCGGGAGTGGGGCGCGCGCCAACTCACCGCCGACCGCCACCGGGAATACGGCCTGTCCACCTATGACCGCCACACCGACGGCAGCGGCATTTCCTTCGCTTCGCAGCGCCGCCCGGTGCTGACCCAGCGGTCCGGCTATATGAGCTATCTGGACGAAGCGGGCTCGGGAATGCGCCACTATCCCGGCGACACCCACCTCATCGACTGGCTGGAGGAGAAGGGCTACGAGTTCGACCTCGTCACCGACCACGACCTGGACCGCGAGGGCTACGACCTGATTTCGTCCTACCGCGTCGTGCTCACCGGCTCCCATCCCGAATACCACACCGCGAACACGCTCGACGCGCTCCAGCGCCATCTCGATGAGGGCGGGCGGCTCATGTATCTCGGCGGCAACGGCTTCTACTGGCGGGTGGCGGTCAGCGACGCCGCGCCCGGCGCCGTGGAAATCCGGCGGGGCGAGGGCGGCATCCGCGCCTGGGCGGCGGAGCCGGGCGAGTACTACAACGCGCTCGACGGGGAGTATGGCGGCCTCTGGCGGCGCAACGACCGCCCGCCGCAGAAGCTCGCCGGGGTCGGCTTCTCCGCGCAGGGGCAGTTCGTCGGCTCATACTATGTGCGCGGCCCCGGCGCGGACGACCCGCGCGCCGCCTGGATCTTCGACGGCGTGCCGGACCGCATACTCGGCGATTTCGGCCTCTCCGGCGGGGGCGCGGCCGGCTTCGAGCTCGACCGGGTGGACACCCGCCTCGGCTCGCCGCCCAACACCATCGTGCTCGCGACCTCCGAGGAGCACGGCGACACCTTCGTCGTGGTGCCGGAGGAGTTGCTGACCCATCTCGTGACCTGGCCGGGCGAGCCGCCCGAGGCGCTCGTCCGCTCCAACCTGGCGTTCTTCGAGACCGCGGCCGGCGGGGCCGTGTTCTCCGTCGGCTCCATCACCTATTGCGGCAGCCTCTCCCACAACGGCTACGACAACAACATCTCGCGCATCACGAAGAACGTGCTGGACCGCTTCGCCGACCCCGCGCCGTTCGAGAGCTGAGCGGCGGACTACTGTTTCGTTATGCCCGGACTTGTTCCGGGCATGACGGGATGGAGACGCCGGGACGGCCGTTTTGCGATGCAACGCACTTCGATCCCAACGCTCTAATCCCAGTCCGCCAGCGCCGCCGTTCCCGCGCCGGCGATGCGGCCGGAGACGAAGCATTCGGCGATGTTGCCGCCGGAGAGGTAGAGGTGGCCGAAGGCGCTGCCGAGCTCACCCGCCGCATAGAGCCTCGGGATCGGCGCGCCGAACACATTGACGATCCGCCGGCGGGTGTCGTGCACAGGCCCGCCCTGGGTGTTCGACACCACCGGCCATATCGGCGCGCCGTAATAGGGCGGCGTGTCGATGGGCACCATGGTTCCGGGCGGGCGGCCGAAATCCTCGTCGCGCCCGGCCGCGCAGAGCTCGTTCCAGCGCCGGACGCCCGCCTCCGCGGCAACCGGATCGAGGCCGAGCGCGGCGGCAAGTTCGCCCACGGTGCCCGCCCGCGTGAGGATGCCGGACTCGACCTCCGCCAGATTGTCCTCGCTCCAGTCCAGCCTCACACCCTCGTCGTTGGAGGTCGGATGGCCCAGCGGATAGAGCCGGCGCCCGTTCTCGTCGCAAATCATGGCGCTCGGAATCCGGGGATAATCCTGCCGGACCGTGTCGTAGAGGTGCATCGGGCGGTGCCCGGTGTCCTGGGTGTAGGGCGGGCATTCGTTCATGTAGCGCCGCCCGTCGCGGTCGAGCAGGATCCAGGCCATCTTCACGCCGGGCTCGTCGTGGCCGCCGCCTTCGGCGGGGCGCCAGTCGGGGAGGCGCTTGACCCTGATGCCGTAGGGATAGTCCGGGTCGGCGCTGCGGAAGCCGTAGGCGCCGTGGAGGTGCCACATGTGCCAGAGCTCGGCGCCGAGGTCCTGGGCCATGGCGATGCCGTCGCCGGTATTGTGCCGCGCCGCGGCCGGAAGGACCGGCCGGCCCTCCCAGAACTGGTCCTGCCGCTCTGCGCTGCCCTCGAACCCGCCGGAGGCCAGGATGACGCCCCGCCGCGCCTTGACATGGCGGATGCCGTCGCGGCCCTCGACGGTGATGCCGCGGACTTCGGAGCCGTCCTCCGAGGTCAGCAGGCGCAGCCCGCGCGTGTTCAGCCGGACCTCGACATCCTCGTTCGCGAGATTGTCGTCGAGGATCTTGAACAGCATCGGCCCGCCCGGCGCGCCGTTGGCCCAGGGATAGACCGCGCGCGCATCGAAATTGGGCACCGATTGAACGGTCGTATGGTAGAAGGTGTCGAACCCCGGAAAGGGGTAATTGCCGCCGGCCTTGCCGGCCTCGACGCTGGTGCCGATCTCCGCGCCGTTCACCCGGGCGAGGTCCCGCACATAGGGCTCCAGCAGGGCCATTCCGTCCGCAAGCGCGCGGTTCACATCGTCCGGCGTGCGCCCGCCATTGGTCGCGGCCAGGTAGCGATAGGCCTGCCCGGCGTCCATCGCGCAGCGCACCGAGCCGTAGGAGCAGATCGAGATGCCGCCGGGCACGCCGGTCTTCTCGATCAGCAGCACCCGCGCCCCGGCGCGCGCGGCCTCCAGCGCCGAGACGCAGCCGGCGAAGCCGTAGCCGACCACGACGACGTCGAACTCATCGTCATAGCCGCTCACCGAGCGGGGAATGGCCTCCACGACCGGTCAGTGGGCAAGGATGTCGGCGGGCCTGACGCCGTGCCAGCCCGCCTCGCGCTCGCTCCAGTAGATCGACTGGATGCGGCTCGTGACGATGCCGGCATGGCCGTTGCCGACGGTCTTGCCGTTGACCCCGGTGATCGGCATGACCCCGCCCGCGGTGGTGCTGGTGAACACCTCGCTCGCCTCTTCGAGCTCCTCGGGGCGGATCTTGCGCAGCTCGAACGGGATGCCCTCCCGCTCGCAGATCTCCCTCACCGACCGCCGGGTGACCCCTTCCAGCACATTGTAGTCGGGGCTCGCCACCCTGCCGTCCTGCACGACGAAGACGTTGAAGCCCGGCCCCTCGGAGAGGAAGCCGTCAGGGCTGGCGAGAAGGGCGTCGTCGCAACCGTTGTCGTAAGCCTCCAGGCGCGCCTGCACGAGGTCGGCCCGGTTGTAGTTCTTGAAACGCTGGTCGATGGCTTTCGACGACACGCGCTCGACGCCGCTCACATAGAGGGTCGCGCCGTTGCGGCACTTGTCCTCGCCCCATATCCACACATAGGGCACGGCATACACCAGGACGATGGGCTTCAGCCCGCGCGGGTCCCGGACGCCGGGCGGCGGCACGCCGCGCGAGACCTGCATCTTCACATAGGTGTTCGCGAGCCCCGTGCGCTCCACGCATTCCGCGCAGATGCGGCGCATCTCCTCGAAGGAATAGGGGTTCTCCAGCCGGAAGCCCTCGCAGGAACGCTGGAACCGCTCCAGATGCTCGTCGAGCATGAAGAACCAGCCGTTCCAGGTGGACGTCACGTCGTAAACGCAATCCCCCCAGACGAAGCCGACATCGAAAATCGACATCGTGGCGTCTTCCGGAGCCATGTAGTCGCCGTCGATGAAAACGATCCCGTCGGACATCGGCTTTCCTCCCGCTGACGAAGCGCCGCCCGGTCCCGGGCCGGCGGTTCCGGGCGAACATTAGGGCATGGACGGCTTCGCCGCCAAGCCGACGGGCTGGCGCGGCGCCCGCCTTCCTGCAATTGTCCGGGATCGCACCGCCGCACAGCCAACCGGGGAGGCCCCCGACCGCCATGCCCGATGTCGCCGGTTTCCGCGCCAAGTTCGCTGCCGTCGTGCCTTCCACCAATACGGTGGTGGAGGCCGACTTCAACCATCTGCTGCGGATTCCGGGCGTCACCTTCCACACCGGGCGGATGTATATCGAACATCCGGTGCTCGACTCGGACGATGCGTTCGAGCGGGTCCTCGGCGAGGCGGACCGGGCCTTCGAGACGGCGGTCCGGGACGTGATGACCTGCGAGCCCGACTATCTGGTGATGGGCATGTCCGCGCCGACATTCTGGGGCGGCCGGGAGGGCGGCGCGGCTTTCCTCGAACGCGCCCGGCAGCTTTGCGGGCTGGGCGTGACCACCGGCGGGGAGGCATGCAGCGCGGCGCTGGAGGCGCTGGGCGCCCGGCGGATCGCGGTGCTCACCCCCTACCAGCCGGTCATGCGCGGGCAGATCGTCCGCTATTTCGAGGAGTCGGGCTTCCCGGTGGTCCGTTCGGTCGATCTGGAATGCCCGAGCGCCACGGCGATTGCGGCCGTGACGCCGGATGAGCTTCGCGGCGTGCTGCGCGACATAGACGGCCCGGACGTGGACGCCATCGTGCAGGCGGGCACCAACCTCTCCATGGTGCGGCTCGCGGCGGAGGCGGAAGGCTGGCTCGGCAAGCCGGTGATCGCCATCAACGCCGCGCTGGCCTGGCACGCCTACCGGGCGAACGGGTTCGACGACCGCATATACGGCTGCGGCTCGCTGCTGAGCGACCATTGAACGGCCGCGGTTTGCAACGGGGCTGCTTGCGCTATCCTTGGGCCGGCGTCATGGGGCCCCGGCGGCACCGGATCGGAATTTAGCGAAAGCCTGTCGTTATGAGTGAGACGGAGACCCGTTGCAGGGTCGGGATCGATGTGGGCGGCACCTTCACGGATGTCGTGCTGGAAGCCGGCGGGGTGCGGACCTCGGCCAAGGTGCTGACCACGTCGCAGGCCCCCGAGAAGGGTGTGATCGACGGCCTGCAGGAAGCGTTGCAGAAAGCCGGGCTGACGCCGGACGATGTCGGGCTCGTCCTCCACGGCACGACGCTCGCCACCAACGCCGTGCTCGAGCGGCGCGGCGCCAGGACCGCCTTCATCACCACCGAAGGGTTCCGCGACATTCTCGAGGTCGGCTACGAGACCCGCTACGACCAGTACGACCTGATGATCGAGAAGGTGAAGCCGATCGTGCCGCGCCGGCTGCGCTTCACCGTGCCGGAGCGCGTCGATGCGCGCGGCCGCATACTGGAAGACCTCGACGAGGAGGCCGTCCATGCGCTCGTGCCGGCGCTTTCCGCGGCCGGGGTCGAGAGCGTCGCCGTCGGGTTCTTCCATGCCTACGCCAACCCGGTCCACGAACGGCGCGTCGAGGCGATCCTCGGCGAAGCCCTGCCGTCGCTCTCGGTGACGCTCGCCTCGGAAGTGTGTCCGGAGGTCCGGGAATATGAGCGCTTCACCACGGCCAGCGTGAATGCCTATGTCCGCCCGCTCATGGAAGGCTATGTCGCGCGCCTCGACGGAATGCTGGCCGGGATCGGCATCGGCTGCCCGCTGCTGCTGATGACGTCCGGCGGCGGGCTGACGACGGTCGAGACGGCGCGGCGCCAGCCGGTCCGGC
>JAJECZ010000237.1 GCA_022821735.1 Alphaproteobacteria bacterium
CGTCTCCCGCACCCGTTCCTTCGTCCATGAGAAAGGCGCGTCCCAGCTCCAGCCGTCGGTGCCGGTGACGCGCACGCCCCGCTCTAGCAGCCAGAGCGTCGCGGCCTTGCCCATGCCGCAGCCGGCATGGATGAAGTCCTCTTCGCCGTAGCGCGCGCCCGCGCGGGTGTTCACCAGCACGATCTCCAGCGGCTGCAGCGTATGGCCGATCCGGTCGAGCTCCGCCTCTACATCCTCCGGCTGCACCACATAGCCGTCCTCGAAATGGCGGAAATCCAGCTTCACGCCCGGCTGGAAACACCACTCCAGCGGCACCTCGTCGATCCGCCAGGAAGGTTCGCCGCCTTCCTTCAGCGCATGGTTCATCGTGGAGAAGAAGTGCCAGGGCGCGTCCAGATGCGTCCCGTTATGGGTGGAGATGCGGACATTCTCGACAGCGGCATATTCGCCGTCCGGCAGCGCATCGACGCCCACCTCGAAATAGCCGGCGATACCGGGGGCGGTGTCGTGGTGGTCGAGATAATCGATCTCCGGCAGCATATGCGGCGGATCGCTCGCAATGCCGGCCTTCAGGGCGACGGAAATGTCGATAATGCGTCGGCTCATGCCTGCCCTCCGCTTGCCGGGGCGCCTGCCCTCAACGTCCCGGCAGTGTAATGCCGCCATGCGCCGCCCGAAACCGCCGGCCTCGCAGCAGGAGCGCCGCCGCGCAGCCTCAGCCGGATGTCATGAAATGTCATGTTTTGTCATGGCCGGGGGCCGCGCGCCTCCCGTCCGCCCACTTTCCGTCATGGCCGATCCCCTGCGAAATGTCATGAAATGTCATGTTCCGTCATGGCCAGGGTAGGAAACCGGATAGATGGGTGACACTACAGACCGGATACATGGGTAACAGTTTTCTGTGTTCGTTCCGCTTCCGCCGTCCCGACTGTAGCCGCGACGACGAACCGGGGACATGCAAGGGGGCGCCGGCTGCAAATCCCCTCTCCCCGCTTGCGCGCCAGCGGAAGCGGCGGCGTTAACGCCGCCATTCGTAGCGTTCGCCGCGTTCGGCGCGGCGGCGGGCGAAGCCCGGCAACCGTCCGCACGCGCCGCGAGGCCCTCTCCCGGCCCCTCCCGCCGAGCGGGAGGGGAGAAAAGCCGGCCGCCCCCAATCGGCTTCGTCCTGATGTCTGAACAGGACAGCAGTGGAACAAGTCCGGCCATGACGGGAAGGGACATGACGGCATGGGGCCGGCGCGGCGGCAAGGTCGATGATGGGCATGGTGTGCGGCGGCTCCTTTCGTTCCGCTCGGGTTCTTTTCGGTCGAACCCGGTTCCGGGCCCGACGCACTGCCGCCGCCCCGTCGGGGAGCGACCCTGTTCCGCGCGTATCGCGTGCGGGCGCGGGCGGGCGTCGGCGCCGGCGCGGTTCGTGCGCCTGATTGCGCGCGCGAGCCACAGGGCGCACTTCGCCTGTGCGTCGAATCGGGGTCGTTCCGCACCGGGACGGCGCGACGGGAAGCGGACCATGGACACCGCTTCCCCCGCACCCATGGTATCACGGTTTCCGAGAATGCAAGCCCTTTTCCGGAATTATTTCTGATTTATTTCGAACAAAAAGCTTCTTCAAGGCTATACCCTTTACGAAGGGGGCTCATGTACGCGGCCTCGCGACAGGTTTGCGAGGTTTCGCGCACTCTCTCCAGTGTCGTGCCTGGAACAAGTCCGGGTGATGGTTCGGGGCAGGCCGGGGCTGTTTTCCGCCGGCAACCGCCACAGGCTCCGGCCGATGACCGTTGGTATTACGACCGCCGTTTCGTCTTGCCGTGGACGTGGGGCGGCAGCGGTTCCGGCGGGCCGCCGGGACGGAGGGGGCGGGGCGCGAAGCGGCCGAGCGCCATCGCGCGGTCGTACATCACGATGGCGCCGGCCATGGCGACATTGACGCAGAACGCCGTCGGGATGCGGACCACATGGGCGCAGCGCTCCAGCACCGGCCCCGACAGCGAGTCGCGCTCGGGACCCAGGATATAGGCAGCGCGCGCGGGATGGCGGAAGCTCGGCAGTTCCACCGCCTCGTCAAGCAGTTCCACGCCCACCAGCGCGCAGCCGCGCGGCAGCACCATGGCGCCGGCGTCGGGAAAGGCATAGAGCGGCACCCGGCCTGGCGCATGGGAGGTGTCGCCGCCGCCGCGCAGGGCACGGCGACTCATTTCGAGTGGCGGCGTTCCGGCGCCGCCTCCGCGTCCCGCCCCTTCCGCATAGCTGGCCCCGACCGTAAACAGGAAACTCGCGCCGAAGGCCTGGGCAGAGCGGAACAGGTTTCCAGCGTTGAGGGGCTTGCTCAGCCCCTCGACGCCGATGCCGAAATAGCCTTTCATGACGGGAACGATTCTGGACCCGGGAGGCAGGGCTGTCCATGCGCGCCGTAGTCGTGGACGACTGGAAGCCGTTCGACGAACTCGAAATCCACGAGACGCCGCCGCCGGCGCTCGGGCCCCGCCATGTGCGCATAAGCGGCCGGGCCTGCGGCATTTCCTTCGCCGCCTCGCTGGTGGTGCAGGGCCGCTACCAGCGCAAGCCGCCGCGCCCCTTCGTCCCCGGCACCGAATATGCAGGCGTGGTGACCGAGGTGGGCGCGGAGGTGACCCGCTTCCGGCCCGGCGACCGGGTGCTGGCGGTGCTCGACTGGGGCGGCCTGGCGGAGGAAGCCGCCGCGCTGGAGGTGAACACGTTCGCGATCCCCGACAGCATGGAATTCCGCCATGCCATCGCCTTCACCAACTCCTACCACACCTCCTATGCCGCGCTCTGCTGGCCGAACATGCTGCGGCTCGCCGCCGGCGAAACCCTGCTGGTGCATGGCGCGGCGGGCGGCGTCGGCATCGCCGCCGTCGAGATCGGCAGGATCCTGGGCGCACGGGTCATCGCGACGGCCGGCTCGCCGGAGAAGCTGGCAGCGGCGCGCGAGCACGGCGCGGACCACGCGATCAACTACCGCGAGGCCGACTTTCGCGAGGAGGTGCTGGCGCTGACCGACGGACGCGGGGCGGATGTCATCTACGACCCTGTCGGCGGCGAGGTGTTCGACCGCTCGCTGCGCTGCATCGCCTTCGAGGGCCGCATCATGCCGGTCGGTTTCGCCGGCGGCGCAATCCAGCAGATCCCGGCCAACATCCTGCTGGTCAAGACGGTGACCGTGGTGGGCATGAATTTCGGCACCTATGTCGGCTGGAGCCCGAACGACATCCGCTACGAGGTCGAGGACCGGATGCGGGCCGGCATGGCGCAGCTATTCGCCTGGTTCGAGGAAGGCCGCCTCAAGCCGCGGGTTGACCTGACCTTCCCGCTGGAGGGTTTCAGGGACGCGATGGCGGCGGTGCTCTCGCGGCGCGCCATAGGGCGGGTTGCCGTGGTGATGGACGCGTAGCGATGGCGGAGCCGAGGGCAATCCCGGCAGCCCTGCTGGCGCTCCTGCTTGCCGCCTGCTCCGGGGTGGACCGGCCCGGCGTGCCGGCAACCGGCGCGGAGCGGCAGGAGGCGCGCCGGCTGCTGCAGGCGGGCGCCATTCCGCAGCAGAGGCGGCTCGACGAAGCGGCCCAGCATGCCTCGCTCGCGCGGGTCGTTCGCCATGTCCGCCCGGCGGCCCATCGGGTCTGCCAACGCGTGAGGGGCGCGAATTGCGGCGCGATCCTCTCCCGCAGCCCCGTCCGCTCGAGAGACCGGGAAATCAACGCCCATGTCGATGGCAGCCACCGGGTGACGATGAATGCCGGCCTGCTGCGCGCCGCCGGGTCGGACGAGGAAATCGCGGCGGTGCTGGCGCACGAATACGGCCATGTCATCGCCGACCATATCGACAAGCGCATGGAGGATGCCAGCGTCGGCGCGCTGGGCGGGCTTCTCGCGGGCACTTTCGTCGGGGCCATGATCTGCGACCGCTCCAACAGGGACTGCCTGGGGGATTTGGTGCAGACGGGCGGATCGATGGGCCTCGGGATGGGCGCGCTGGCCTATTCGCAGCAACACGAGTTGGAGGCGGACTACTACTCGGCACTCATCCTGGCGGAAGCCGGCGTGCCGCTGGAGGCGGGCGAACGGATGCTGATGCGGCTCGCGCGCACCAGCGAGGGCCGGGAAGGCGGCTACGGCCCGCTGGGCATGGCGATGGCGCGCACGCATCCCGCCAATGACGAACGCATCGCCCGCTGGATCGCGAACCGGCGCGCGCTGCAATACGCCCTTTCCACCGGGCTCGCCAGCGACAGTCAACTCGCCTCGGAGGCGCGGCGCCGCGCCTTGGAGACGGGAGCCGGCGAGACTCGCTGGGCGAACCCCCGCACCGGGCACAGCGGCACCATATCCGTGAAGAAGCGATGGCGCGCCGCCGCGGGCGAGGCATGCGTGCGATACGGCTGGAAACGCTGGCAGGCCGCAGGCCGCAAGGAGACGCAAGGCGAGGAAACGGCGTGCAGACAGGCCGGCGGATCGTGGCAGGTCCGGTAGCGGCAGAGCATATATCCGGCAGCCGGATCGGCGATTCAAGGCTGGCGGAACGGCTGCGAGGCCAGATCGAAGGCGAGGTGCTGTTCGACCCGTTCGAGCGCGGACGCTATTCCACGGACGCCTCGATCTACCAGATAGAGCCCATCGGGGTCGTGCGGCCGCGCTCGGCCGCCGATGTCGAGGCGGCCATGGCGATCGCGCGCGAGGAGGGCGTGCCGGTGCTGCCGCGCGGCGGCGGCACCTCGCAGGCGGGCCAGACCGTCGGCGAGGCGCTGGTGCTCGACTGTTCGGCGCATCTGGACCGCATCCTGGAGGTCGATGCCGGGAGCCGGCGGGCGCGGGTCGAGCCGGGCGTCGTGCTGGGACGGCTGAATGCGCGGCTCAGGCGGGACGGCCTCATGTTCCCGGTCGATATCTCCACCGCCAGCCGGGCCACGCTCGGCGGTATGGCGGCGAACAATTCCTGCGGTTCGCGCTCGATCCGCTACGGCAACATGGTCCACAACACCCATGCCATCGAGGCGATCCTGGCCGACGGCAGCCGCCACCGCTTTGCGCGCGTGCCGGGCAATCTCGGCTCAGGGGGCGGCACGCCGGGCTATATCGACCTCGTGCGCAAGGTCCGCGCCATCGCCGAACGCGAGCGCGACGCCATCGCGCGGGGCTTCCCGGATGTGCTGCGGAAGGTAGGCGGCTACAATCTCGAAAGCGTCGAGGCCGCCGGGCACAATATGGCCCACCTGCTGGTGGGCTCGGAGGGCACGCTCGGCTTCTTCACCGCGATCGAGGTCGATCTCCAGCCCGTGCCGCCGCACAGGGTGCTGGGCGTCTGCCATTTCCCGCGCTTCCGCGACGCCATGGACGCCGTGCCCCGGCTGGTGGCGCTCGACCCCGATGCCGTCGAGCTGGTGGACCGCACCATCATCGAGCTCGGGCGCGGCATCCAGATGTTCCGCGAGACCGTCAGCGAGGTCGTGCAGGGGCGGCCGGACGCGCTGCTGCTGGTCGAATTCGCCGGCGGGGACCGGGCCGCGCTGCGCGCCCGGCTGGAGGCGCTCGAAGACGCGATGAGCGATCTCGGCCACCCCGGCGCCGTCGTCCGGGCCGTCGATCCGGCGCTCCAGGCCCGCATCTGGGGCGTGCGCGAGGCGGGGCTCAACATCGTCATGTCGATGAAGACCGAGGGCAAGCCGGTCTCCTTCATCGAGGACTGCGCGGTGCCGCTGGAAGACCTGGGCGACTTCACCGACCGGCTGACGCGCGTCTTCGAGAAGCACGGCACGAC
>JAJECZ010000528.1 GCA_022821735.1 Alphaproteobacteria bacterium
GCCGCCAATCCCTGGGAGCCGCTGCATGAGGAGCTGGGCGGCGGGAACGTGCTGGTGCTGATGCGGGCGGAGACCGCGGTCAATGTCACCGGCGGGCTGGACGACCTTGCAAGCGTCATAGGCTCCGCCGCCTCGGCCTTCAATATGGCCTGGGAGGGCAAGGCGGCGGTGGTGATGGCGCCCTTCGTCGCGCAGGAGCTGGCAGGGCAGGGCTGGTCGAAGGCGGACGCAAAGGAGGCGCTCTGGCGGCGGGGCCGGATGCCGCGCGCCGATTTCGACAAGCTCTGGCTGCGCACGCGCCTCATCGGCGGCGAGCGCTGGCCGGAATGGACGGAGGGCGGAGACGCCGTGCCGGCCGTCGCGCGGCCGGAGGACATCGTGCTGATCGTGGCGGGCGGCGACATCCCGATCCCGCAATGCGCCTGGTTCCCGTCCTGGGGCTTCCCGCCCTGCTGCATCGTGAAGGAGATCGGTGCATGAGGCCGCTCGATCTTGTCGTGGTCGGCGGCGGCGTTACGGGGCTGGCGGCGGCGGACGAGGCGGTTTCGCTGGGGCTTGAGGTGGCGCTGTTCGAGTCGGGGCTCTATGGCGGTCTCGTTTCCAATGTGGGCGCGCTCGACGGCTGGCCGGCCGCCGTCAGCGGCTCCGAGTTGGCCCATGGCTGGAAGGGCCGGCTGGCGGCGGCGGGCGTGCGCTTCCACGAGGAGCATGTGGAGGCTGTCCGCGCGCAAGGCCGCCGCCGGATCGTCGAAACGGACCGCGGCCGCTACCGGGCGAAGGCGGTCGTTGCGGCGACCGGCGCGAGGCTCCGCCGGCTGGGCGTGCCCGGAGAAGAGGCGTTGACCGGGCGTGGCGTGTCGCAATGCGCCTTCTGCGACGCCGGCTTCTTCAGGGATGCCGATGTGGCCGTGGTGGGCGGCGGAGACGCGGCCCTGCAGGAGGCGCTGCACCTTGCCGGCTATGCGCGCTCGATTGCGATGATCGTGCGCGGCGGGCGGCTCCGGGCCAGGCCGGGCTACGGAGCGCGGGCGGCGGCCGATCCGAAGTTCAGCTTCCGCTGGAACAGCGAGGTTGCTTCCATAGACGGCGAGAACGGCGTCGAGGGCGTTACGCTCGCAGACGGGCGGCGGCTCGAGGTCTCGGGCGTGTTCGTCTTCATCGGCCTCGAGCCTCTGACGGCGCTGGCGGGCGAAGGCGTATTCGCCGCCGGCGCCGTCCGCCGCGCCGGTTCGCTCGCCGAGGCCGCGGCGGACGGGCAAAGGGCCGCGCGGGAAGCCGCCGCTTCGCTCAGGCGATGAGCGGGCGAACCTCTTCGGCGAAGCGGTGCAGCCCTTCGATGCGCATGGGCTGGTCGCCGATGAAGTCGAGGTTGAAGTGGCGCACGCCGGCCTTGTGGAAGGCGGCGATCTTCTCGGCGATGTCGGCGGACGTGCCGAGCGCCGCATAGCGCTGGGCCGGCCTGCGGAAGTCCATCGCATAGCGCTTCGAGAGCAGCTCCGCCGCCCGGTCGAGCGCTTTCTCGTAGGTCTCGTCGATGCAGCAGAAGAGCAGGTGGGACGTGCCAAAGGTCCCGACCTGGCGGCCGGCCTCTTCGGCCGCCGCAGCGATGGTGCCCAGCGCATCGGCGAACATCTCCGGGGTGACCACATAGGACATGTAGCCGTCGGCCATCCGGCCCGCGCGCCGGAGCGCCGCCGGCTGGCGCCCGCCGCACCAGATCGGCGGGCCGCCGGGCGTGAAGGATGCCGGCTGCATATGCACTTCGGAAAAGGGAAAAAACCGGCCCTCGTGGGACACCGGCTCGCCCGTCCAGAGTTTCTGCAGCACCTCTATGGACTCGGTCATGCGCGCGCCGCGCTCGCCGTGCGGCACGCCGGCAAGCTCCCATTCGGGCGGAAACTCACCGCCGACGCCGATGCCGAAGACGAAGCGGCCTTCCGCCAGATGGTCCAGCGAGGCGGCCTGTTTCGCCACCCCCGCCGGATGGCGCATCGGCAGCAGATAGACGGCGCTTCCGACAGTGAGGCGCGGCGACAGGGCGGCCGCATAGGAAAGCTGCACGAACGGGTCCAGGATCGGCGAGGTGAAGGCCAGATGATCGCCAACCCAGATCGAGTCGAACTCCAGCCGGTCCAGCAGCCCGACCGTCTTGCGGGCAAGGTCCGGCGTCGGCAGGCGCGTCATCAGCCCGAAGCGCGTCCGGTCGTCCAGCGGCAGGCTCATCGTCGTCATTCCCTCCTCGTCCGCGTCATTCGCGTGACGCCCGACGCCATGATAAACCCTGTCCGCGACGCGGCGTAGTGGCCGGCCGCTGTGTCCGCGCTTCTTCCTTCCCCGCTTCAGGCCAAGCAGACCCCTTCATGATCTACCTTCAACTGCTCGGCGGTTTCGTGCTTCTTCTCGGCGGGGCGGAATTCCTGGTGCGGGGCGCGGTGCAGCTTGCGGCCCGGCTCGGGGTCTCGCCGCTGATCGTCGGGCTTACCGTGGTCGCCTATTGCACCACCATGCCGGAGCTGTTCGTCAGCCTCGAGGCGGCGTTCCGTGGCGCGCCGGGCATCGCCATCGGCAACATCGTCGGCAGCAACATCTGCAACCTGCTCCTGATCCTGGGCGCGGCGACCTGCGTCTATCCGCTGGCGGTCGAGCCGCGCGAAGTCCGCTTCGAGGGCTGCGCGGTCATGGGCGTGACGCTCCTGTTCCTCGGGCTCGCATTGACCGGCAGCCTGAGCCTGTTCGACGGTGTGCTGCTGCTGGTCTGCCTTGCAGCGTTCACCGTGATTTCCTACCGGCGCGCCCGGAGCGGCCACGGCGCGCCCGAGGTAGAGGAGACGGCGACGGACAGGCCGCTCTGGATGGTGCTCGGCACGTTCGCCATCGGCCTTGGCTGCATCGTCGCGGGCTCGAACCTGCTGGTCGAGGGCGCCATCGGCCTCGCCCGCGTGATCGGCGTTTCGGAGGCGGTGATCGGCGTCACGGTGGTTGCCGTCGGCACCTCGCTGCCGGAGCTCGCCACGGCGGTCGTCTCCGCCTACCGGCGCCATCCGGAGGTCGCGGTCGGCAATGTGCTGGGCGCCAACATCTTCAACCTGCTGGCCATCGGCGGCGTGGTGGCGACCGTCCATCCGCTCGACATTCCGGGGCATCTGCTCGACATCGCCGTGTGGGTGATGCTGGCCGCGACGATTGCGCTCGTCTCCTGGTTGATGTTCCGGGGCCGCTTCGGGCGTCCGGCGGGCCTCCTGTTCCTGGCGGTCTATGCCGCCTATGTTCTCGTGGAGTATGGACCGTCGGCCGGCGCGGGATAGGCGCATGGCGGAAGAGCAGACCGAACCGGAGGCCCCGCAGCGGCTGGCCGGAGGCGTAGAGGCCATCCGCCGGCATCTGCGCGTCATGCCCTTGACGCCGGGCGTCTATCGCATGATCGACCGGCGCGGCCAGGTGCTCTATGTCGGCAAGGCGCGGTCGCTGCGCCGGCGCGTCACGGCCTATGTCCGGCCCGACAACCAGCCCTACCGCATCCGGCGCATGATCTCCGAGACCGCCTCCATGGAAGTGGTGACCACGCACACGGAGGTCGAGGCGCTGCTCCTGGAGATCAATCTCATCAAGGAGTTGCGCCCCCGCTACAATGTGCTGCTGCGGGACGACAAGAGTTTCCCGCATATCCTGATCGCGCGCGACCACGAATGGCCCAGCATCCTCAAGCACCGGGGCGCGCGCTCGCGGCCGGGGGAATATTTCGGCCCGTTCGCCTCGGCGGGCGCGGTGAACCGGACCCTGACCGCCCTCCAGCGCGCCTTCCTGCTCAGGTCCTGTTCCGATGCCGTGTTCCGCAGCCGCACCCGGCCCTGCCTGCTCTACCAGATCAAGCGCTGCTCGGCGCCCTGCGTCGGGCGCGTCAGCGGGGAGGACTATGAGGCGGCCATCGCCGAGGCGCGCGCCTTCCTCTCCGGCCAGAGCCAGTCGGTCCAGCAGGCGTTCTCGGAGCGCATGCAGGCGGCGAGCGATGCGCTGGAGTTCGAGACCGCGGCGCTTTACCGCGACCGCATCCGGGCGCTGACCCGCGTGCAGGCGCACCAGGACATCAATGTCGAGGGGGTCGGCGACGCGGATGTGATCGCGGCCCATTTCGAGGGCGGGCAGGCCTGCATCCAGGTGTTCTTCTTCCGCGCCGGGCAGAATTTCGGCAACCGCGCCTATTTCCCGACCGGCAGCCGGCACTACGATCCGCCCCGGTTCCTCGCGGCGTTCGTCGGGCAGTTCTACTCCAACAAGCCGCCGCCGCGCCGCATCCTGCTGAGCGCGCGCCCGGCCGAAGACGCGCTGCTCGCCGAGGCGCTGAGCCTCAGGGCGGGCCGCCGCATCGACTTGCGCTGGCCGATGCGGGGCGCCAAGCGCAAGCTGGTCGATCACGCGCTCGCCAACGCCCGCGACGCGCTCACCCGCCGCTCGGCGGAGAACGCGACCCAGCGGCAGCTGCTCGGGCGCGTGGCCGAGCTCTTCGACCTCGAAGGCCCGCCGGAGCGGATCGAGGTCTATGACAACAGCCATATCCAGGGCCGGAACGCGGTCGGCGGTATGATCGTCGCCGGGCCGGAGGGCCTTGTCCGCAACGCCTACCGCAAGTTCAACATCAAGGGCGACGCCGCCCCCGGCGACGATTTCGCCATGATGCGCGAGGTGCTCCGACGCCGGTTCTCGCGCGCGCTGAAGGAGGACCCGGAGCGCGCCGGCGGTTCATGGCCGGACCTCGTGCTGATCGACGGCGGCGCGGGCCAGCTTTCCTCCGCGCTGAGCGTGCTCGCCGAGCTCGGCATCGAGGACCTGCCGCTCGCCGCCATCGCCAAGGGGCCGGAGCGCAATGCCGGGCGCGAGCGCTTCTTCACCGCTGAGAAACCGCCCTTCTCGCTGCCGGAGCACGACCCCGCGCTGCATTTCCTGCAGCGCCTGAGAGACGAGGCGCACCGCTTCGCCATCGGCACCCACCGCGCCCGCCGCGCGAAGGCCGTCCGCCAGTCGCCGCTCGACGAGGTGGCCGGCATCGGCGCGGCCCGCAAGCGCGCGCTGCTCCACCATTTCGGCTCCGCACGCGGCGTCGAGGGCGCGGGCTTCGAAGACCTGCTGGCCGTGCCCGGTATCTCGAAGACGGTCGCAAAGCGCCTCTACGACCACTTCCACCCGGAGGGGTAGGGCGGCCGGCCCGGACCGGGCGCAATTCCTCCCCCATCCGTCGCCCCGGCCCCCGAGCCGGGGTCCAGCCTCGATTCCGGCGGCAGCCCCGGATCGGGTGCAAGCGGCGGGGGTGTTTCCCCGCTTGACTTTGTTCTCTTTTGTTCTATATAAGTTCCGAAACGGGAAGAACGGGGCCGCAGCCATGACCTGACGGATGGCGGGGCGGGGGCCGCATGCAGCGCGCGAAAGGGCGCGCGAGGCGTCCGTTCCGCAGACGAAGAGGAGCCGGAATGCCGGCGGCCGGAAGGCCGGGCGGCAAACCGGCTCAGTGCGGCCGCCCGGTGCCCGGAGCGGCCGCAAATTCGGTTCGACCTGGGCACGCCGCGACGCCCGGGGCGACCGGAAATTCGGTTCGATATGGCCGGGCGCAGCGGCGGCGCGGCCGGCAGGCAAACGTAACAGACCCGCGCGACAGGTTATTCGGCCCGGCGGGCCGGCGGAGCGTGGAGCGCAGGAAGGAGGAACGATGACGGACGAGGGAACGAATCGGCCAGGGGACGAATTGCCCGGATCGAGCCCGGGCAGGGCGGTAAGCCTGGACATGCGCGGGCGGGCGGTGGCGGCGGTGGTGCATGGCGGCATGAGCGCCAGCGCCGCGGCCCGGCTGCTCGGGCTGGCGCCGGTCACCGTCCGCCGCTGGGTGCGGCAGTTTCGCGAGCAGGGGCATGTGCGGCCTTGCAAACGGGGCGGAAGCGCCTCGCGGATCGAGCCGGAGCGCAACCGCATCGTCGGCATCCTGGCGGCCCGGCCGGAGCTGACCGTGCAGGGGCTGCGCGACGCGCTGGCCGCCGAGGGGCTGTCCTTCTCCGCGAGCACGGTGCACGAGTTCCTGAAACGCCACCGCCTGCAACGCAAACACCGCCTCCCCCGCAGGCGGTGGCGGTGGAGGAGGGCGTAGCGGCGGGCTGCCCCTTGTATCTCTCCGCACAGCTATGGTTGCCATGGTTACCGTGGCGGAATGGCCGGCAGCCCGCCGTTCACGATAGCGGCGTCTCGTGTTCAACAGCCTCCCGGCCACGGCTTCGGGGATGCGGCCGACGGCTTGTTGAGGCAGAGCAGCAATCGCGTGCGGCCGGTGCCGGCGACCGGCGGCGAGCGGTGCACGATTCCGCTGCCCGGTCCGGTGCAGTTTCCCTTGAAAATCGCCACGTCGTGGACCCGGAGACGCTCCAGCGGTCCCTTGTATGATTTCTGCTCGCGCAACGCCCGCCCGGCGTCGATCGGCTGGACCCACTCGGTGGCAGGACCGCGGTACGTGGTGAGGAGGCGGGCCTCTACATAGTCGCGGTGGAACTTCCAGCAGGCATCGTGGCTGACGCGCTCCAGCCGGACATCGACGAGACCGCTTCGGATGATCCCGGCGAACGCCGAGACGAGATCGTGGACATCGCCGAGCAGCAGGTTCCGCAGGTCGCCCGGAGGCATACCGCAATGGTCCAGATGCGGTTCCACCGCCCGTCGAAGATCGCCCGGCCGGACAAGAACCCGCAGGTCGGGAAGACACGCCGCGTCCAGTCGTTCGAGCCAGGCCTGCAAGCGTGGGGGCAGCGCGCGGCGCCAGATCACGAGCTCCGTGCCGGGGTTGCCGATGGCGGCGAGGCCTTCCGCCGCATCGCACGTCGCGATGCCCGCGCCGGACGCGGCCGGCGCGCCGGCGAAACCGCCTTCCAGGGATACCGACGGACCGGTCACGACGGCTCGGCCCGCTTCCAGGCCGGGAAGGGGTCCTTCAGCATTTTCCAGGCTGCGGGCCGCATGGCTTCGGCATCGGCGTCGCCGACAAGGCAGGCGTCGAGGCGGCGGCGGATCGCGGCCTCGTCCATATCGGCGCCGATGAAGACGATTTCCTGGCGGCGGTCCCCGTAGACGGCATCCCAGGAGTCGGCGATGTACCGGCGCCATTCCCGGTGGTCCGGCCACCGCTCTTTCGGCACATTCGCCCACCAGAAGCCCATAGCCTCATGGCGCACAAGGGCGCCGGCCTGGCTCAGCTCGCCGACCCATTCCGGGCGGGTGGCCAGCCAGAAATGCCCTTTGGCGCGAATGACTCCCGGCCAGGAGGAATTGATGAAGGCATAGAATTTTTCCGGATGGAACGGGCGGCGCTCCCGATACACGAAGCTGCGCACGCCGTATTCTTCCGTCTCCGGCTTGTGGTCCGCAAAGCCGTACAGCTCCTTGAACCAGAGGGGATGTTCCTCGGCCCTGTCGTGGTCGAACCGCCCGGTGTTCAGGACTTTGTCCAGCGGCACGCGCGACATGCTGGTTTCGATGAGGTCCGCATCGGGATTGAGCGAGCGGATGATCTTGCGCGCGGCGTCGAGCCTTTCAGGCGTTGCTGCGTCTATCTTGTTCAGAATGACGACATCGGCGAACTCGATCTGGTCGACAAGCAGGTTGACCAGCGCGCGGGTGTCCTCCTCGCCCAGCGCCTCGCCGCGGTCCTTGAGGAAGTCGGTCGAGGCGTAGTCGCGCAGGAGGTTCGCGGCATCGACCACGGTCACCATCGTATCGAGGCGCGAGACGTCCTCAAGGCTCTCGCCCTCTTCCGTCCGGAAGCTGAAGGTGGCCGCCACGGGCAGCGGCTCGGAAATGCCGGTCGATTCGATGAGGAGGTAGTCGAACCGGCCGTCCTCCGCGAGGCGGCGCACCTCCTTGAGAAGGTCGTCGCGCAAGGTGCAGCAGATGCAGCCATTGGTCATCTCGACGAGCGTTTCTTCCGTGCGGCTCAGATCGGCCCCGCCGTCCCGGATGAGGTCGGCGTCGATGTTGACCTCGCTCATGTCGTTGACGATGACCGCGACGCGCTTGCCTTCGCGGTTGTTGAGGATGTGGTTCATCAGCGTGGTCTTGCCGGCGCCGAGGAAGCCGGAAAGCACAGTGACGGGCAGGTTCGGTCGTTCCAGGGTCCGGGTCATGGCAGGTCTTCAGAGCGTGATTACGAGAAGTCGGGGGAGTCAGGTGCGGGCGCCGCGTAAAGCCGGGGAAAGCAGCCGGCCTTGCGCCGGAGGCATGGGAGGCGTCTCACCGTCCCTCAAAGCTGCGTCGGGTTCGGTGCGTCGCCATAGACGGTCTTGGGATCGAAGGATTTCCGGGATTCCGTGAACACGAGCCGGGCGGGTCCGCCGGGAGGGCCGCCGAGCTCGACCGAGCGATAGAAGCAGGACCGGTATCCGACGTGGCAACTGGCGCCCGAACCGGCGACCTGGACGCGCAGCCAGACGGCGTCCTGGTCGTCGTCGATGCGCATCTCGACAACCTCCTGGACGAGTCCGCTGGTCGCGCCCTTGCGCCAGAGGCACCGGCGGCTTCGGCTCCAGTAATGCGCCTCGCCGGTCGCGATCGTTCGCTGCAGAGCCTCGCTATTCATGTAGCCCAGCATCAACGCTTCGCCCGTGTCGGCGTCGGTCGTGATGCAGGGGATCAGTCCGTCGGCGTCGAATCTGGGCGCGAGCGCGAGGCCTTCCTCGACCTGCTCGACCGTCGTACGGGCCGCAAAGACGGCTGCCGGAACGGACCTGTCGGACGCCATTGTCGAATCCTCTCCTGCGGCCGCGCCCGGCATTCGGGAGCACTTGGCTGTTGTCATCGAGAAAAGCAATGTTATAACATTACGAAAATTGGCGCAAGAAGGGACAAGGCCATGGCGTCCCGGTCGATCGAACCTCAGCCCTGTACCGATCCCGACTGCCGCAGGCAGCATGCGCCGGCTGAACGGGTTGCGCTGGCGATGTCCCTCTGCAGCGCGCGCGGGATGCAGCTTACAGAGCTGCGGCGCCAGGTGCTGGAACTGCTCTGGGAGAGCGGTCGCCCGACGGGTGCCTATGAACTGATCGCGGCCCTCAGGCTTCGGGCCTCCCGCCCGGTCGGGCCGCCCACCGTCTACCGGGCGCTTGAGTTCCTGATGTCCCAGGGGCTCGTCTCGAAGATCGAAAGCCGGAATGCTTACGTCCCCTGCGCGCATCCGGAGCGCCGGCATGATTGCCTGTTCTTCATCTGCAACGACTGCGGGGCGGCGGCCGAACTGGAGGATTTGCGGGTCGAGCAGCTGATTGCCGGGCATGCCGCCATCCTCGGGTACCGCGTGACGCGGCGCGTGGTCGAGGTGGAGGGCACCTGCGCGAGTTGCATCGCGGCCGGCGCGGCCTGAGCCTGCTGACAGGCACTGCCACCTGCCGCCACCCTACCAGAGCGCCCGCGCAAGCTCGCTGAGTGAGACCTTCTGCCGGCCGTCGGCGTCGAAATTCTCCGGCGCGAACCAGCGGGCGTGGGCTTGGCGGACGGCGGGCCATTCCTCGTCGGTCAGCGAGAACCAGGCCGTGTCGCGGCTCCGGCCCTTGACAATCATGTGGTTGAGGAAACGGAAGCCGGGGCGCGGCGCGGTGGAGCGCGAGCCGGCGTTCAGCACAGGGCCGTCCGGTATTCGGCGCCGGACGAGGTGGCGGCGGTACGGCGCACAAACGCGCTTTGCTGCGCTATGTCTGTTCAGCGCACGGCGTCGAGGGTCACGGGCATCAAGGGCCTGCTGGCCGTGCTCGGCATTTCGAAAACGTCGCAAAGCGTCTCTACGACTGCTTCCACCCGGAGGGGTAGTCGGGGTTGAGAGAAAGACAAATTGTATCCATAATAGAAGAATGTATCCATATCGCGAGGGTTTTGCCGCATGCGCTCAACTCTTGTCTGTTCTGGCCTTCTCGCCGCGGGGCTGTTGATTGCGGGCGCTATCGAACTTTCAGCCCGGGATTTGAACTTCACGCCGCAAACCTGCATTCGCGCCCCGCATGACCGGCTTTGCCCGCATTTCCCCGACGATCAGACCGATTTCAGCGAGTTTTTCGAATACCGCATCATCAACACTGCGGCGCAGGACCCCTTCGATCACCACGCTTGGCAGGCCTTCGTCGCCTTGAACTGGCCGCTTGCGGCCGATGGCGCTCCCGCTGCAACTATTGCCGCCCCGCCCGATACCCGTCGGGCGTGGTCCCGCTTTGCGCGTCGGGACGATGTGTTCGGGCCCAACCGCACCACCACGTGCCCGGACCCTGCCGACGCCATCGTCCAAACGCGCGATCTGGCGCAGGCCGATGGCGCGGTCCTCGTCGATCAGTCGGGCAATTTCGTCGTTTACGAAACCCGCATGAATCCGGTCGTCGAAGCCTATATCCGCGACAATGCCCTCGATAGCCGGGCCGGTCAGGCCGCGTTCGACCCGCAGCCGGTCGATTTCCCGCAGGGCCGGATCGGCGCCCGGGCGACCCCCGCTTCGGTTCTGCTCAAGACGGCATGGCGGATCATGGCAGCCGGAGAGACTGGCTACCTTACCGCCTCGGGACTGATCCACGTGCCGGCCGACAGGTCCGCCAGCGGCGAACCCCTCTGCCTCCCGGTGACACTCGGGATGGTGGGCATGCACATTGTCACGCGGGTGGCCAGCGGCAATGGCGACGAATGGCTGTGGACCACGTTCGAGCATCGCGACAACGCACCCGTTGCAGGTTCCGCCCGGCAGGTGAACAGCCTCTTTGCGCGCGAACTCTTCCCGGAGGGCTGCACTCATCCCACGGACGCCGGCGACCGCAACTGGTCATTCTACAACCCCGCGCGGACGGATCGTCCGACCAACACCCCCGGCAGCGCCAACTGGAGCTGGGCCGCCCGACCGCCTTATGCAACGATCGGCGGCGCGCCGGCCACGCCGCCGCAAGTCGTTCGCTGCTGGCATCTGCTGGAAGGCACGCGGGCGGTGAACGCGACCTGGCAAGCCCGGCTCGCTGGCACCGTGCTGCACAACTACATGCTTGTTTCTTCGCAATGGCGCGGCGCCAATATCAGCCCCATCTTCCCGCACGGCGAATTGCCCCGCTTCCTTACCAACACGACGGTGGAGACCTTTGTCCAGACCGACCCGCAGGGAACCTGCCTCGGCTGCCACACCGCCGCCCGCACCGCCACCGGGGCGGACGCCAACTTCACCTTCCTGCTGGGCGTTGCCGAATGAACCGACCCTTCACGCGCTCATCGCCGGAGGCTTTCTGGGAAAAGCGGGAAGTTCTTGATACATTTCGGGAATACGGGATGCCGGAACGCGCGCAAATTTTGCAGGGGCCGCAACGGCGCAAACGGCTCTCAACCAAAGTCATGCAGGAATGATGACAGGTGCTAACGAGGACCGGCCCACAGGTCTGACCTCACCGGCCGCGGCGATATTCGAGGCGCTGCGCAGCGAGATCGTCTCGGGGGTGCTGGCGCCGGATGCGCCATTGGGGCAGGAACATCTGGCCGGCAGGTTCGGGGTGAGCCGGATGCCGGTTCGCGAGGCGATCTGGCAGCTTGAGGCGCTGGGATTCGTCACCATCGAACCGAACCGCCGGGCCCGGGTAGCACCGGCCAGCCGGGCGGATTTTGTCGAGATATTCGACATGCGGCTGGTTGCGGAATGCCTGGCGATCCGCCGCGCGATACCGGAATTGTCGAACGCGCGGGTCGATCGGGCAGAGGCAATTCAGAAGCAGATCGAAGAGGCGAGCGGCGCGCGATTCGGCGCGCTGAACGGAGCGTTTCACATGATGCTGTACCGCGCCGCACCGCAACCGCGGCTGCTGGCGCACGTGGCGATGCTCAGCAATGCAGCCGACCGATACCGTTCGATGACCCGGGCGGCACCTTCGTTCCGGGAAAAGTCCGATCGCGAGCACTACGAGTTGCTGGCAGCCTGCCGCAGCCGCGACACGGAGGCGGCGGTGGAGTGCCTGACCCGCCATATCGCGGATGCCCGCGATGCTCTTGCGCCACTTATCGGGTAGTGGAGCGTGTCGATAGCAGCCGAAATGGCATGTTTTTCGGCAATCGAAAATTCTCAACTGGAGTTTGCGGTCGGACCCAGGAGGCGGCCTCGCCTATTCGGAGAGCTTAGCCGCTGTATCGCTGCATACAGATGGGGCAGCGGCTACCAGAGCGCGCGGGTAAGCTCGCTGAGTGAGACCTTCTGCCGGCCGTCGGCGTCGAGATTCTCCGGCGCGAACCAGCGGGCGTGGGCGTCGCGGACGGCGGGCCATTCCTCGTCGGTCAGCGAGAACCAGGCCGTGTCGCGGCTGCGGCCCTTGACGATCAGGTGATTGAGGAAGAGGCCCTCATAGCGGAAGCCGAGGCGGAGCGCCGCCGAGCGCGAGCCGGCGTTCAGCGCGTTGCACTTCCATTCGAGCCGCCGGTAGCCGCGCGTCTCCAGCACATGGTGCATCATCAGCGAGAGCACTTCCGTCGCGCGGATGTCGCGCTGCCAGGCGCGGCCGAACCAGATATTGCCGATCTCGCCGACGCCGGCGGCCTGCCTGATCTCCATGAAGCTGCCCATGCCGCCCGGAACGCCCGTGGCCCGGTCGCGATAGACCATGAAAAGCGGGTCCTTCGACGCGGCGCAGCCGGTGAGCCATTCATGCACGGCATCCGCGCCGGCGAACGGGCCGTAGCCGAGATAGTCCCAGATGCGGTCCGGCTCCTCACCCTCGATCCCGGCCTTGTGGAGGCCGGCGGCGTCCCGGTCCGGGTCCACCGGCTCCACGACCGTCCGGGGGCCGGTGAGGGTGCTGCCCTCGAAGCCCTCCCAATGGCGCCGCGCCACCTCCGCATTGCCGATGGGCCGCCTCCCGGCTGCGCTTGCCCGTTCCCTCTCGCTGGCCATGTCCGCCGTCCCCGTTCCGGATAGCCGAGGATAGCGGGGAAGACGGTTTGCCGCTAAGGTCCCCGGCGACGATTTCGGGGGAGAAATGCGATGCGGCTCGGCATCACGCTCGGCTACAGCGGCGGCGACATGGCGGACAAGGTGGCGCTCGTGCAGGAGGCCGAACGCCTCGGCTACGAGATGTGCTGGACTTCGGAGGCCTGGGGCACGGACGCGATCACGCCCGCCGCCTGGCTCCTGGCGCAGACCTCGCGCATCAAGGTCGGCACGGCGATCATCCAGATGCAGTCGCGCTCGCCGGCGCTGGCCGCCATGACCTCCATGACCCTGCAGGAGATGTCCGGCGGGCGCTTCGTGCTCGGCATCGGCCCGTCGGGGCCGCAGGTGATCGAGGGCTGGCACGGCGTGCCGTTCGGCAAGCCGCTGGCGCGCACCCGCGAGTATATCTCGATCATCCGCCAGATCCTGAAGCGCGAGGGCGTGCTGGAGCATCATGGCGAGCATTACGACATCCCCTATCACGGGCCGGGCGCGACCGGCCTCGGCAAGCCGCTCAAGACCATCCTGCATCCCGACCCGGACCTCACGATCTACACCGCCGCGATCACGCCGGCCGGCGTGCGCACCGCGGCGGAGGTCGCGGACGGGGTGATCCCGGTCTTCATGGACCCGGAGAGCAACGTCTTCGCGGAGCCGATCGCGGACGGCCTCGCCAGGGCGGGCAACGGCAAGACGGCGGAGGATTTCGAGGTCGTGCCCTTCGTGCCGGTCCGCGTCGGCGACGACCTGGAGGCCTGCCGGGCGCCGGTGCGCGACCATCTGGCCTTCTATGTCGGCGGCATGGGCGCGCGCGACAAGAACTTCTACAACGATTATGTCGGGCGCATGGGCTACGAGGACGAGGCGCGCAAGGTGCAGGACCTGTTCCTGTCCGGCCAGCGCAAGGAAGCGAGCGCGGCACTGCCGGACGAGCTGGTGGACAGCGTGGCGCTGCTCGGCGACAAGGCCCGCATCCGCGACCGGCTGGGCGCGTGGAAGGACGCCATCGCTGCCGGCCGCGTCGCCGGCATCGCGCTGACCGGCGCGACGCCCGAGGCGGTCCGCACGGTGGCCGAGGCGGCCGCCTGAGCGGGCAGGGCGGCCGGCGCCGTTTGTAAGGAGGCTTAGATGCCGGACGGTTCGCTGACATCCTTCATGGCCGCGCGGGCGGAGGAGATCGTCTCGGCCTGCACGGCTTGCGGGGCCTGCGTCGAAGCCTGCCCCGTGGTGCCCCATGCGGGGATTTCCGGTGCGGAACCGGGGGCGGTCGCGGGCGGCGTGCTGCAGGTGTTGTGGGACGGCGGCAGGCTGGAAGGCCCGGCGGCTGCCTGGGTGCACCAGTGCAATGGCTGCGGCGCGTGCATTCCGGCCTGTCCCGAGGGCGTCAACCCACGCAACATGGTGATGCTCGCCGCCAGCAAGTCCGCGGAAACGCACAGCGACACGCCGCAGCTTTTCCGCAAGATGGCGCGCGCCATCCGGCTGATGGCGGCGATGCAGCTTGCGCCGGCGGACCTGGCCCGCCTGCTGCAGCCGCCGAAGCCGCGGTCCGTCCCGGTCGTCTTCTATGTCGGCTGCAATGCGGTGCGCACGCCGCACCTGCTGTTCAACGCGATGTATGTGCTCGACGCCATAGAGGTCGATTACGAAGTTCTGGGCGGTCCTGCCGCCTGCTGCGGCATCATCCACACCAAGTGGGAAGGCGAGGCCGACGCCGGCGGGCGCGTGACCGACGGGACGCTGAAACGGTTCGGGGATTTCCAGCCCGAGCGTGTGCTGAGCTGGTGCCCCTCCTGCCAGCTGCATATCGGGGAGACGGTGGAAGGCTACGGGGAAGCGGCCTTCGCCTTCGAGCATGTGACCGGCTATCTGGTCGAGCACGAGGAGCGGTTGCGCGGCCTCTACACGACGGAAGTCCCGATGCGGGTGCTCCTCCACGCGCATGAGGGCATGGCGGACCTCGGCGAGAATGTCGCCCGCCTGCTGGGCGACGTGCCGGGGCTGGACATCGCCGGCATCGCCTGGGAGTCGGGATATACCTGCGGCGGCTCCGGCCAGGACCGCTCTCCCGGCCTGAAGGCGGAGCGGCGCAAGGCGACCTATGCGATGGCGGAAGAAAAGGAGGTGGACGCGCTGGTCTCGCTCTATCACGGCTGCCATGCGCAATTGTCCGCCGGGGCCGAGACGCAGGGGCCGCCGGTCGTCAATTTCACCGATTTCCTCGTGCGCGCCCTCGGCGGCGAGCCCCGCGCGGACCTTCTCGCGGGCTGGCGGATGGCCGGCGACTGGCAGGCGCTGACGGACAGGAGCATGCCGTCGCTGGAGCGCAACGGCGTGTCGGTCGACTCCGAATGGCTCGCCGCGCTGCTCCCGGACATGCTGGCGAGCAGGGAGTTCGCCGGCGGCCTCGACGAGCTAGCCCGGCCGCGGTGAACGCCTGCCGCGTCGTTCTCAGCGTCAACGGCTCGGTCTGCGAGGTCGAGGCGGACCCGGCGACACCGCTGATCTACGTGCTTCGCAACGAACTCGGCCTGGTGGGCGCGAAGCTCGGCTGCGGGCTGGAGCAGTGCGGGGCCTGCGCCGTAATGGCGGACGGCGGGAAGGTGTTGAGTTGCGTGCGCGCCGTCTCCGAATTCGAGGGGCGCGCGCTTACGACGGTGGAGGGCCTTGCGGGGGGCGGGGACCTCAACCCCGTGCAGCGCGCCTTCCTGGAGACCGGCGCGGCCCAGTGCGGCTATTGCACGAGCGGGCTGGTCGTCGCGCTGACCGCCTATCTGGAAGCGGCGGAGCGGCCGGACCGGCGGGGCGCGGTCGAGGCGCTCGAGGGCCATCTCTGCCGCTGCGGCGCGCATGCCGACGTGCTGAGGGCGGTCGAACGGCTTGTCGCAGAGGCGGCCGATGGCGGCTAACCCCAGCCTTCAGGCCAACCCGGCGCTGGACGACTGGCTGGCCTTCGGTCCGGGCGAGACCGTCACCGTGCGCAGCGGCAAGGTCGATATCGGCCAGCGCATTTCCACCGCGGTTGCGTTGCTGGTTGCGGACGAGCTCGATATCGACCCCGGCCGGGTGGAGATCGCGCCGGTGGAAACCGGCCGCTCGCCGGACGAGGGCTTCACCTCGGGCAGCCTGTCGATGGCCCAGACGGGCAATGCGGTGCGGCTGGCGGCGGCGACGGAGCGGCGGCACCTGCTGGAGCGGGCCGCGCGGATGCTCGATGTGGATGTCGCGGCCCTGGAGGTCGATGACGGCGCGATCCACTCGCGCGCCACCAACCGGAAGACGAGCTATTGGGAACTCGCCGCCGGCAGGCCGTTCGGCATCGACGTCGACCCGGCTGCGCCGCTCAGGCCGCGCGAGGCGCTCAGCCATGTCGGGACCGCCGCGACGGCGCGGGGGATGGAGGCGCTGGTCCGGGGGCGGCCTTATTTCCTGCACGACATGAGCCCGCCCGGCATGTTTCATGCGCACACGGTGCGGCCGCCGCACTACCATGCGCGGCTGACGGCACTGGACGAAGCCGTGGTCGGGCGCCTTGCTGCGGAAGGCGTCGAGGTTGTGCGCGACGGCAGCTTCCTCGCGGTTGCGGCGGTGGACGAATATGCGGCGGTCAGGGCGGCGGAGAGGCTTGCCGCCGCCGCGTCCTGGGATATGGGTGGCGGGCTCGAGACCCGCGACATTTACGAGAGCCTGCGCGCCAACGAACGGGTGAGCCTCCCTGTCGTCGACGGCGCGCCGGTCGAGGCGCCGGTGCCGCCACCGGCCGATGGCGCCGCCACGCTCGAAGCGCGCTACGAGCGGCCCTACCAGATGCACGGCTCGCTCGGCCCCTCGGCGGCGATGGCGGCGTTCGCCGAGGGCCTGTTGACGGTCACGACCCACAGCCAGGGCGTCTATGTCCTGCGCGCCGCGCTGGCGGAGGCGCTCGGCATGGAACCCGGGGCGGTCCGCGTCGTCCACGCGCCGGGGGCGGGCTGCTACGGCCATAACGGCGCCGACGATGCGGCCTTCGACGCGGCCCTCGTCGCCCGTGCGCTGCCCGGCAGGCCGGTGATGCTCAAATGGACGCGCGGGGAGGAGCATGCCTGGGAGCCCTACGGGTCCTGCGCCTCGATGGACCTGCGCGCGAGCCTCGACGGCGACGGCAGGATCGCCGCCTGGTCGCACGAGACATACAGCGACACCTATTCCATGCGGCCCCGCCCCGGCCCCGGCAGGGCGGGAGCTGCCCGCCTCCTCTCGGCCCGGTTCCTCGCCGAGCCGCTGGAACCGCCCGTCATGGGCCCGGCGATGGCGCCTCACATGGGCATCCACCGCAATCTGGACCCGCTCTACGACCTGCCGCAGAAGCGCCTTGTGAAGCATCTGGTGCGGGACATGCCGCTCCGGGTCTCGGCGCTGCGCTCGCTCGGCGCCTATGCCAATGTCTTCGCCATCGAGTCCTTCATGGACGAGCTTGCCGGGGAAGCGGGCTGCGACCCCGTATCCTTCCGGCTCCGCCACCTTTCGGACCCGCGCGGCCGCGC
>JAJECZ010000410.1 GCA_022821735.1 Alphaproteobacteria bacterium
GATGGCGAAGCCGCCGCCCTCCTCGCCGATCAGGTTGTCGACGGGCACCCGGACATTCTCGAACACGACCTCGCAATGCCCCTCCGGCGCGATGTGGTGCATGACTGGGATGTTGCGCGCGATGCGCACGCCCGGCGTGCCGGGATCGACCAGCACCTGGCTCTGGCGGCGATGCACGGCGGCGTCGGGGTCGGTCACGCCCATGACGATCATCACGCCGAGCTCGGGATGGGCGGCGTTGGTGATGAACCATTTGCGCCCGTCGATGACCCACTCATCGCCCTCGCGCCGGATGCGCGTCTGCACGTTGGTGGCGTCCGAGGAGGCAACCTCCGGCTCCGTCATGCAGAAGGCCGAACGGATCTCTCCGTTCAGCATCCGGTCCAGGTAGCGGCGCTTCTGCTCCGGCGTGCCGAACATGTGGAACACTTCCATATTGCCCGTGTCCGGCGCATTGCAGTTGAACATCTCGGGCGCCCAGTAGATGCGCCCCATGATCTCGGCGAGCGGCGCATATTCCAGGTTGCTGCAGCGCGTGCCCGGCGCGTCGTCGGGCAGCGAGGGCAGGAACATGTTCCAGAGCCCCTCTTCGCGGGCGCGGTCCTTGATGCCGGCGCAGAACGGGGGCGGGAAGACGCCCTGTTCCGTCAGTTCGTGCCATTCCTTGTCGCGCGGCACGATCTCGCGGGCCATGAAGCGGGTGAGCTGCTCCTGCAGCTGGCGAACCCTGTCGGAGTATCCGAAGTCCATTGCGACTCGCTTTCGGGTGGGTGGCGCCTCAGCACGCCTCGCCGGCCATGTCGCTGCGCGACGGGGAGACCGGATAGACGCCGAGGATGCGGATCTCGCGCGAGAAGAAGTCGAGCTCCTCAAGCGCCAGCCGGACGGAATGGTCCTCCGGGTGCCCCTCGATGTCGGCGTAGAACAGGGTGGCGGTGAAGCTGCCGTCGGTCATGTAGCTCTCGAGCTTGGTCATGTTGACGCCGTTGGTGGCGAAGCCGCCGAGCGCCTTGTAGAGCGCGGCGGGCACATTGCGGACCTTGAACAGCAGGGTGGTCGTCACCGGAATTCCGGGCGGCGGGTGCGCCGGTTCGCGGGCAAGGACGATGAAACGGGTTGTATTGTGCGCGGCGTCCTCGATATCGGCGCGCAGGATTTGCAGCCCGTAATGCTCGGCGGCGAGCGTGGACGCGATCGCGGCTTCCCCCGGATCGGCCAGCCGCGCGACCTCGGCGGCGGCGCCTGCAGTGTCGGCGTGGACGAGGGCGGCGAGGCCGAGTTCGCGGATGAGCCTGCCGCACTGGCCGAGCGCATGGACGTGGCTGCGCACCCGCCTGATCGTGTCGAGGCTGGCGCCGGGCGCGGCGAGAAGCTGGTGGCGCACGAGCTCGAAATGCTCGGCGACGATGTGCAGTCCGGTTTCCGGCAGCAGCCGGTGGATGTCGGCGACGCGCCCGGCGATGGAGTTTTCGATGGGAATCATCGCGAGCGCCGCCTCGCCGCCCTCGACCGCCGCGAAAGCGTCCTCGAAGGCCCGGCAGGGGAGCGGTTCCAGTTCCGGATAGGCCCGGCGGCAGGCAAGGTCTGAATAGGCGCCCGGTTCGCCCTGAAAGGCGATCCGGCGGGCGTCGGTTTCGGCGGCCATCGGATGCTTCGACTTATCGTTGCGGGGCAAGGAGTTCCCGCGCTCGGGCGAGGTCGGCGGGAGTATCGACACCGAGCGGAACGCTGTCAACGACCGCCACCGCCACCTGCATTCCCGCTTCCAGCGCGCGCAGCTGCTCCAGCTTCTCGCGCTGTTCCAGCGGGCTCGGCGGCAGCGCCGTGAAGCGTTCGAGCGCCGTCCGGCGCCAGGCATAGAGGCCGATATGGTGGAAGAGCGGGCCGGGACCCGCCGGGGCCGTTGCGCGCGTGAAATAGAGCGCGCGTCCGTCCCCGCCGAACACGGCCTTCACGACATTGGGGTTCGCGCGTTCCTCCTCGCGCACGATCTCGGCCGCGACCGTGCCGATATCCACCTCGGGGTTGTCGAGCAGGGCCAGCGCGGCGCGGATATCTCCCGGCGGCACGGTCGGCAGGTCGCCCTGGAGATTGACCACCCGGTCGAACCGCCGGCCGGGGTCGAAGGCGTCGAGCGCGGCGCGGATGCGGTCCGAGCCGGAGGGCAGGTCCGGGTTCGTCATCGCCGCCTCGCCGCCCGCCGCGCGCACCGCTTCGGCTACCTCCGGCTCGCAGCAGGCGACGAGCACCGGCCCGACGCCGGCCTCCAGGGCGCGTTCGAGCACATGGGCGACCAGCGGCCGCCCGGCGATGTCCGCGAGCGGCTTGCCGGGCAGGCGCGTGGACGCCATCCGTGCGGGTATCGCGATCAGCGCAGAACCGCTCATCGATTGGAATTTACGCGACGCAACGCCGCATATCCGCTCATTTCAGCCGTCCCTACACTCGGATTCCGACAGAGGAATTCCCGGCACACGCCATGCCGCCGTGCAAGAATGCCCTGGCGCGCGCGGCCGTCAACTGGACGACGAGGCATGGACTTTTACGAGTTCAACAAACTTGCGGGCGGTCTGCTGCTGGCCGGCGTCGTGACGATGTTTATCGGTATTTTCGGCAATACTCTGGTCCCGAAACAGGACGGTGGACACGGCGCCGAGCCGCATGGGACCGAGATGGCCGCCGCGGCGCCCTCGGCCCCCGCCAAACCTGCCGGTCCGGAGCCGATCGCCGCGATGCTGGCCGAAGCCGATATCGCGCGCGGCGAGTCGATCACCAAGAAATGCACCACTTGCCACACCTTTGCCGATGGTGGCGCCACCAAGCAGGGGCCGAACCTCTACAACATCGTCGGCGCGGACATAGCGGCCCGCGAAGGCTTCGGATATTCAGATGCGATGGCGGAGCATCCGGGCGAGTGGGACTACGCCAATCTCAACGCGTTCCTCTTCAAGCCCAAGAAGTTCATCAAGGGCACCAAGATGACGTTCGTCGGGTTGAAGAAGACCCGCGACCGGGCCGATCTCATCGCCTATCTGCGCACACTCTCCGCCTCGCCCCGGCCCCTGCCGGAAGGCGGTCCTTCGGAGCCGGCCCAGGAAGGCGAGGCCGAGCCCAAGGCTGCACTGCCGGCGCCGCCGGCCCCCGTGCAGGCTGCCGAACAGGCACCGCTGGATGCGTTGCCGGAGCCGGAAGGGCAGGCCTGGAGCTTCTCGCTGATCGGGGCGGCTGCGGCGGCCGAACCGGCCAGGAGCCTCGCGGAGCGCCTGGCGGCTGCCGACCTCAAGAAAGGCAAGAAGGTCTCGCGCAAATGCGCCCCCTGCCACACCTTCGACAAGGGCGGCAAGAAACGCATCGGCCCCAATCTCTGGAACATCGTCGGTGCGGACGTGGGCGCGCGCGAAGGCTTCAAGTATTCCAAGGGAATGATCGCATTCGGCGGCAAGTGGACCTATGAGCGGCTCGACGCCTATCTCACCAAGCCGCGGAAGGTCGTGAAGGGCGGAAAGATGGCCTTTGTCGGCCTGAAGAAGCCGAAGGACCGCGCGGATGTCATCGCTTTCATGCGGACCATGGCGGACGAACCGCTGCCGCTGCCCTGAGTCGCCTTCGGGCGCGCCGGCCAGATGATCCGCGCTTTTCTCGACCGGCTGGGTGACATTGTCCGCCCGATCCACCGGCGCTATTTCCGCTCCGGCGTTGCGGTCGAGCTCAAGGACGACGAATCGCCCGTCACCCGCTCCGACCGGGAGGCCGAACTGGCGCTGCGCCGGGAGATCGCGGACGCCTTTCCGAACGACGGCATACTGGGCGAGGAATTCGGTTCCGAACGCCTCGATGCGCGGCGCGTCTGGGTGCTCGACCCGCTCGACGGCACACGGTCCTTCGTCAACGGCAAACCCGCGTTCGGCGTCATGGCGGCGCTGCTGGAGGAAGGCAGGCCGGTCGCGGGCCTGATCGACATGCCGATCCTGTCCGAGCGCTGGATCGGCATTGCCGGCGAGCCGACGACCTTCAACGGCGCGCCGGTGCGGGCGCGCGACTGCCCGGACCTTTCCGCCGCCTCGCTCAACGCCACCTCGCCGGACATGTTCCCGGACAGCGCCTCGCGGGCGGCGTTCGACCGCCTGTCGGCAGCCTGCGGCCAGCGGCATTTCGGCGGCGATTGCCATCTCTACGGCCTGCTGGCCTGCGGCTGGATCGACCTTGTGGCGGAGGCCGGCCTCGCGCCCTACGACTATCTGGCCCATGTCGCCATCGTCGAAGGCGCCGGCGGGCGGATCGCAGACTGGCGGGGCCGGCCGCTCGATCTCGAGTCCGACGGCACCGTGCTGGCCGTCGGCGCGCCCGAACTGTTCGACCGGGCGCTGGAACACCTGCGCGGCCCGTAGTGCGGCAGGGCGCCGGGTCCGGTTGACATGGCGACACGGGTCCTCGTTCCCTCGGGTGTTCTGGGCCTGGGCTTCGACCGCGAGGCGCTGAGGCGCGCTGCCTCGGACAGGCCGGACATCATCTGCATAGACGGCGGCTCGACCGACAGCGGCCCCTACTATCTCGGCACCGGGACCTCGAAATATTCGGCCGCATCTGTGAGGTCCGAATGGAAGGACCTGCTCGACGCACGCGAGGCGGCCGGTTGCCCGCTCGTGCTCGGTTCCGCCGGGACATGCGGCACCGACGGCATGGCGGACTGGATGCTCGGGGCCACTCGCGACATCGCGCAGGCCGCCGGACGCCGCCTGAAGGTGGCGGTGCTGAAGTCGGAGCAGCCGGTTGCGGCCGTCAGTGAGGCCTTGCAGGCCGGCAGACTGGCGCCGCTTGCAGGCGCGCCGGAAGGCGGCATCGCGGCCGAGGACGTCGCCCGCTGCACACACATCGTGGCGCTGGCCGGCGCGGAACAGATCGCGGCTGCGCTCCGGACGGGCGCGGATGTGGTCATCGCGGGGCGGGCGACCGACACGGCGGCGATCGCGGCGCTGCCGCTGATGAACGGCGAGGATGCGGGCGCGGCCTGGCACGGTGCCAAGATCGGCGAGTGCGGCGCGCTTTGCTCGACAAGGCCGATGAGCGGCGTGATCGGCCTCGAATTCGACAGCTCCGGCTGCACGGTCGGGCCGCATGCAGAGGGCGCCCGCTGCACGCCCGAATCCGTCGCGGCGCATATGCTCTACGAGAACGCCAACCCGTTCATCCTGCACGAGCCGGGCGGCTGGCTGGACGCGCGCGGCGCAGCCTACGACGCGCTGGACGACCGCCGGGTGCGCATCTCCGGCTCCCGCTGGGTCGCGTCGGACAGCTATACCGTCAAGCT